>CALMIW010000186.1 GCA_937864275.1 uncultured Dehalococcoidia bacterium | reverse complement strand
TTCGCCCTGGCCAATCGACGTCGCCGAACCGCTGTTTCGGCAGGCACTCAGCGGCGAGACCGTCACGCGGGACGCATCGCCCTATGACGCACCTGGCGGGACCACCTACTGGGACATCGTCCTGAGTCCCCTGTACGAGGGCGGCGAGATCGTGGGCGTGCTGGACACGACGACCGATGCGACGCGCCGGATCGCCGCCACGCGGGAAGCCGAGGAGCGCGAGGGCCTCTTCCGGCTGGTGTTCGACGCCACCAGCGACGCGGTGATCCTGAACGACTTCGAGACCGGCTTTGTGGCGGACGCGAACCCCGCAGCGGCGGCGATGCACGGCTTCACGCGGGAGGAGTTCATCGGCATCGACCCGTCGCGCTTCATCCATCCCGATTCCCTGCCTCTGCTGGGCAAGTACCAGGAGAGCATCCGCGCCGGCAAAGACTTCCGCAGCCGGGCTCGGGACATCCGCAAGGACGGCTCGGTGTTCGACGTCGAGGTAATGGGCACCGCGATCGAGTTCCGGGGACGGAAGTTCCTTGCCGCGGTCGTCCGCGATGTGAGCGACCAGGCAGAAGCTGAACGAGAACGCGCCCGGGCGCAGGAAGTGTTGAAGGAAGCCCAGGCCAACCTGGAGCAGCGCGTCAAAGAACGGACCCAGGAACTCGCCGCGGTCCTGGACGTGTCTCGAACGGTCCTTTCCACCCTGGACCTCGACAGCATTTTCCAAAGCGTCCAGGACGAGGTCGCCAAGGTCATTCCCTACAGCGGCTGCTCGGTCATGGTCCTCGACGGCGAGTTCCTCGAGGTCATTGTCACCCGGAGCTACGTTTCTCCAGAGTTGGCGGCGCGGGCGCGGGGCGCGCGCATGCGCGTCAGCCGCGCACCGGCGATCTGGCGCCAGATGCTCGAAGGCAACGCGGTCATCATCGACGACTCACTGGGGGACTCCCCAGAGGCAGTCGCGTGGAGGGCGCTCACGAGGAACCGCGAGGAGGCGAACCTCAACCGCATCCGCTCCTGGATGCTCGTCCCGATGATTCACCAGGGGGAGGTCATCGGCATCCTTTCGATCTCGCGGGCCGGCGTCCGCCAGTTCGAACCGGCGAACGCGCAGCTTGCGTCGGCGTTCGCGGCCCAGGTCGCCGTCGCGGTCGCCAACGCCCGGCTCTACCAGCAGTCGCTGCGGCGGGCGCGGGAGATGGAAGGGCTGGCAAGCATCGCCGGGTCGCTCACCTTCGAGATGCCCTCGCAGCAGGCCCTCGAGATCCTGGCCGGCCGCGTGCTGGCGGCGTCTTCGGCGGTCGCCTGTTCGGTGACTCTCTATCACGAGAACGGCGAGTACGAGGCCTGCGGCGCGGCGGGACTGCCGCGCGGGTATGTCGACAACATGGTCGAGGCCATCCGGCTGCACGGCGCACCCTCCGTCACGGCTGCGGTCGCGCACTCTGGCCAGCGCCAGATCCTGCGCGACACCAAGGCCCGGACGCTGGCCGACCCACGCTTCGAACTGGTTCATCCGTACCTTGCGGATGCCACCTGGGATACAGCGGTGATCACCCCCGTGAGCACGCGCGGAAAGGTCCTCGGCACCCTCGACGCGTACTACCCCGGCACCTCCGAGCCGGATGCCGAGGAGCTGCGCCTGTTGGCGGCGATCGCCGACCAGATCGCCGTGGGGCTAGAGAATTCGCTCCTATTCGAAGAACTCCGCCAGCGGATCTTCGAGATGGACGCACTCTACCGCGCCGACGAGCAGTTCCACCAGTCGCTCATCCTGGACGACGTCCTGAAGGCGCTTGTCGATTCGACGATCTCCATCATCGGCGCGGACCGCGGTGCGGCACTGGTGTATGAGGATGCGCCGCCGCATCCGTTCCGCCTCGGGGCTTCGGCGGGATTCGATGCCGCCAGCCTGAGCGAACTCGTCGAGGCACTCCGAGGAGTCGAGACGTCCGGCGTCCGGGAGATGGCCGTCCCTCGAGCGCTGCACGACGCAAGCCAGGACACTCCGATGGCGCTACCGGTCGTCCAGGCGGCGAAGGTTGCGTCGCTGCTGTCGGTCCCGATCACGATCGCGGAGAAGCGGTTCGGCCTCCTCAGCCTTGGCTGGCTCAAGCCGCATTACATCACCGAGTCGGAAATGCGGCTGGCCAGCGGCCTCGCGCAGCAGGCCGCCGTCGCGATCGAAAATGCGCGGCTCTATGAGCGATCGCAGCTTGCGGCGTCGCTCGAAGAACGCCAGCGCCTGGCGCGCGAACTCCACGATTCCGTCTCGCAGGCGCTCTACGGCATCGCGCTCGGTACCCGGACGGCGCGGACGCTCATCGACCGCGACCCAAAGCGGGCGATCGAGCCCCTGGAGTACGTGAACACGCTCGCCGAAGCCGGCCTCGCCGAGCTCCGGGCACTGATCTTCGAACTCCGTCCAGAGTCCCTCGCGATGGAAGGACTGGTCGCCGCGCTTGAAAAACAGTTCGCCGCCCTCAAGGCACGGCACGGCATCGCCGTCGAAGCCGACCTCTGGCTCGAGCCGGACCTCCGCCTCGACTACAAGGAGGTCCTGTACCGCGTGGGGCAGGAGACGCTTCACAACACCGTGAAGCACGCCCGCGCCAAACACGTCAGGGTCGAATTGCGCCGCGAGGGTGACCGCGTCCTCCTGCGGATTGCCGATGACGGCATCGGCTTCGACCCCAGCGGCGAGTTCCCCGGCCACCTCGGTCTGCGCTCAATGGCCGAACGGACCGCCCGCGTGGGTGGACACCTCTCGATCGAGAGCGAGCCGGGCAAGGGCACGACGATCACCGTCGATGTGCCAGCCGAAGCCGGGCACCTCCCCGGCGGCCTGCCCGCCGATATCTAGGACGCGTCGCTCAGAGCGTCGATGTGTCGGTCGGCAGGCCGAGCATGATGCGCCCAGCAACCTCGAGCGTGGGCTGCCCGACCATCACGTGCTGGGTCACTGTATGGATGTCGCGGAAGTGCCGTTGGAGCGGGTTGGACTCGTAGATCGAGCTTGCCCCGCCGAGGTTGTAGCAGATATCCACGGCTTTCGCCGCGTTGAGCGCTGCCGTCGTGGCCGCAAGGCGGAGGAGCGCCTTCTGAGCGGTCGTGATGCGCTCACCGGTCTGGACGGCATCCCAGGTCTCGCGAATCGTGCCGAGCAGGAAGCCGCGGCCCGAACGCAGGAGCGCCTCGGCTTCGGCGATCCCGGACTGCGCGGCGGCGCGCTCGGCCAGCAGGCGCCGGCTCCCCGTCGGCGTCTTCGCCGCGGCGAGCCGTGCGAGTTCATCGATTGCCGCACGGCCGATGCCCGTCGCCACGGCAGCAACGCCTGCCGCGAGGATGCCGAAGAACGGGAAGCGGAACGCGGGGCTGTGGGCCCAGTCGCTGTGCGCGCCCATCGCGTATGAATGGTGCCCCGGCACAAAGACATCGGTCACGGAGAAGTCGTTGCTCCCCGTGCCCCGCAGGCCGGACACATGCCACGTGTCTTCGATGGAGACGTCCGGGCGCCGGAAGAACATCATCCGGGCGTGCGGGACGTTGTCAGAGATCATTTCGGGGCCTTCCGGCCCCTGGACAACGGCACCGCCCGCGATCCAGTTCGCGGCGCCAGAACCGCTCCCGAAGGGCCAGGTCCCGGTCACGCGAAAGCCACCTTCGACCCGCACCGCCCGCCCGCGCGGGGCCACGACGCCGACGACGAGCCCGTTCGGGTCCCCGAAGATCTCGCGGGCGCCCTCGAGCGGGAGTTGGGTCGAACTCGTACCGGTGGTCGCGCCGATCATGACGGTCCAGCCGGCGGCGCCATCGGCGCGCGAGACAGCATCGATGGTCTCGACCATGGTGAGTGCGTCGGCTTCGCCGCCACCGAGCAGTCTCGGGACCATCATGCGGAAGAACCCGGCCGCCGCGAACGCAGCGGCGACACGGCTGTCGACCTGCCCCGACGCCTCGCCGGCGCTCGCGGCAGACCTCACGAGGTCGGCGAGTTCAAACGCCCGCGCCACATAGTCCGGAGCCGATTCGTTGGGCATGACCATCCCTTGCCCGCGGTGTCCGCGGCGGGGCGAAGTATAGGGCTATCGGTTCCCATCGGCCTCTGCTACGTTCGCCTTCGAAATCGGGGAGATTCGGGAGCGAACGTGCCGCGGATCCTGCTGAATGCCCGCTACCAGCGCGGCGGCGCGCCAAGGCCGCCACGGCTTTCTCGGCGCCCCTTCCATGCCCGCCTCCCCGGTTACGAAGGCTCGCCCCTGGTCCGCGCGGCGAAGCTCGAGTCTGAGCTCGGACTTAGCCGGATCTGGGTGAAAGACGAATCGAGCCGCCTGGGACTCCCGGCGTTCAAGATCCTCGGGGCCTCGTGGGCAGTGTACCGGACCGCCTCGGCGATGCTTGGTTCGGAGCCCGCCAAGTGGACAAGCATCGATGAACTGCGCGATTGTATGGCGCCGCTCCGGCCCCTCCGGCTGGCGACCGCCACCGACGGCAACCACGGACGAGCGGTCGCACGGGTGGCCCGGCTGCTCGGCTTCGATGCCAGCATCTTCATGCCCGCGGGGACGGCCGAAGCTCGAATCCGCGCCATCGAAGGCGAGGGCGCGAAGGTGACCGTCGTCGACGGTTCGTACGACGACGCCGTCGAGCGGGCGAAGAAGGAAGCCGGGCCCCGTTGCCTTGTCGTCTCCGACACCTCGTGGGAGGGATACACCGACATCCCATCGGGCGTGGCCGAAGGCTACGAGACGATCTTCGAGGAGACGGATGAACGGCTCGCCGAACCCGGCGAACAACCGCCGACGCACGTTTTCGTCCAGATCGGCGTCGGGGCGCTGGCGGTTGCCGCTGTGAACCACTACCGGGGCCGCGCCACGCTGATCGGCGTCGAGCCAGATGGCGCGGACTGTGTCCTTCGGAGCGCGGAGGCGGGCCGGATCGTCAGTGTTCCGGGACCACACCGATCGATCATGGCGGGGCTCAACTGCGGTATGCCGTCGCTCATCGCCTGGCCGGTCATGCGCGATGGCATCGCAGCCTTCGTCGCGGTCGGCGACGAGCGAGCGAAACAGGCGATGCGAGCGCTGGCCGCTGACGGGCTGGTCTCCGGAGAGACCGGCGCTTCGGGCGCGGCCGGTCTCATCGAGCTGTTCAATAACGAGACCGGCCGGAGCGCGTTCGAAAGTCTTGGCCTCAGCCAAGCTTCGCGTGTCCTCCTGCTCTCTACGGAAGGGGCGACGGACCCCGAGTTCTACCGCTCCGTCGTCGGCGAGCCTGCCTAACCCTGGCTGGAACCGAACGGCCAGAATCGGCGCTTCTTCTTGGTTTCATCCTTCTTTTCCGGCCCATCGAAGCCGCGGCCACAGCCCTGGCAATAGCCGTAAACGTTCAGGTTCTGGCGCCCACACCACGGACACTCTCGCATAGCGAGCCCTCCTCGAGTTGCTGTCGTACTCCCAGTCTACGCGGGGATCAGCGGAACTTCCGAGCGCCCAGGATGGGCCACGTGTCGATAATCTCGTCGCCGCGGCGTACGTAGTACACGTCGTGCTGGTTCAGGGTGGTGTCACCGTGACTGGGGATGACCTCGATACGTTGGCCAGGCTTCAGCTGGGCGATGCCGTCGCCGGTGAGCGTGCAGTGCTCCTCGCTGAGGCGGGCGACCTTCACGGTGCCGTCGACGCTGAACGACTGGCCGGTGTCGTTGCTCAGTGATTTCAAGCCGGCATCACCGACGGCGTATCGCTCCTTCACCGAGATAACCGTGGTGAGCAGTGTGAGCGCATAGTCGAACAGGCCGGGAAGGAATTCCTCGGTGTGCAAGTCGTTGAAGACGTAGGTCCCGGCCTGCAACTCGGTGACGCCGGGCATCTTGCTGGCAATCGGGACGCTGGCGGTCCCACTCGTCGAGACGATGCCCGGCGCAAGGCCCGCTTCGGCGAGCGCCTCCACATGGTCGTTAACGATGCCAAGCGCCGTCCGGATGAGGGTTTCGCGCTGCTCAAGCTCGGGCTGGCCGTACATATGGCCCTCGTAGCCCATGATGCCGCGGTAGTCGATGCCTTCATCGACCAGCCGCCGGGCGAGCCGCACCGTCTCGGCGGGGCTGGCCGCACCGCAGCGGCGCAGCCCGGCATCGACCTCGATGACCGCCGCGGGCCGTTGTCCCGACCGCTTCGCGCCCGCCACCAGTTCGTCGATGTTGAAGTCCGACTCGACCGCGATGGTTATATCCACGCCGCGAGCGAGCAGCGCCATCAGCCGGTCGACTTTCTTCGGGCCCACCACCTGGTTTGCCATCAGGAGCGGGCCGAGCCCCGCATCGGCCAGCACTTCGGCCTCGCCGAGCTTGGCGACCGTGATCCCGATGGCGCCCGCTTTCAGCTGGAGCTCGGCCACCGCCGGGCACTTCGGCGTCTTGAAGTGGGGACGGAGGCTGACGCCTGTGCCTTCCAGCAACGCCATCATGGTCGCGATGTTCTTGTTGACCTTGTCCAGGTCGAGCAGGAGGCAGGGGGTGTCGAGGTCGTCGATTCGCATGGCGCGCAGTCTACTGGATTGGCAAACCGCCCTCGGCGAGGTCGCGATCTCGGAACTCGTCGTCGTCCCAGACGACGAAGCGACTCATCAGCCGCATGAAACGATCACCGTCGTCACCAGCGGCGCCGTCACAGCGAGCAACGATGTCCCCGACGGCCCGTTCGATGTCGTTCCATGAACTCTTGTCCGCCATTACCAAGAGACCCCACGGGAACAGGTAAGAAGGCCCCCAGGTCAACGACCACAGCACCGGGGGATCGTTCCAACCTTCCGATGCCATCCAGCTTCGCGAACAGGCGACTAACGTGAAGTAGTAACGTGGATACCGCCGACTGACATACACAAACCCGGCCAAGGGAAACGCCCACGCGCCGTCCAGCTGGGCGACTTTTTCGGGGGCCAGGTCCGTGCTCTCCAGTTCGACTGTTGACCGCCGGTCCAGGGGTAGCCGATGCCTCTACGCGTTGGCCGCTTCGAGGGCGGCATAGCGCTGACGCTTGCTCTCGCGGGCGCGGATGGTCGGGTTGAGCTCGA
>CALMIW010000185.1 GCA_937864275.1 uncultured Dehalococcoidia bacterium | reverse complement strand
AGGTCTTCGATGCGAACGCGGCAAGCGCGCCGGTCGCGGCCGAGGAGGGCGGCGAGATCGCCGAGGGCCTGGGCCTGGAGGAGCTTGCCGAAGGTGTATGGGCGGCCGGGGATGGCGATGTCCTCCGCGATGTCATCGATGACCTCGATGAACGCGCCGCTTGGCGGGCCGCCCTTGTGGAGCTGGCCGGTGGAGTGCAGGAAACGCGGGCCGTAGCCGACGGTGACGGCGACACTGTGGCGCGCCGCGAGCGCCGTCCTGACGGCTTCGAGCCGAGCGTCATTTGTCTCGTTGCGGCTGATGAAGGCGTTGATGGCGATGTAGTCCCCGGGCTCGATCGTGCCGAGCAGGTCGTGGAGGCTGATTGGCATAACGTCCGGCACGCCGCCACCGAGGATGATGCCCGCGGCATCCTTCGCTTCCTGGACGTTGGGCTGGTCGAACGGCTGGACTTCGAGGACGGCACCGGCGACGGCGGTCGCGAACTCCCAGCGGAAGAACTCGCCGCCAAGGCCAGCCGCATCGAGACGGATGACCGGATGGCCGGCCTGTTCGAGTTCGCGGAGCGGCCGGGAGTCTTCGTAGGCGACAAAGACGCGGTCGGCGCCGTACTGCGGGGGCGCCGCCAGGGCTTCGCCTTCGACCGGCAGGATGCCGCGACCTTCCTTGCCGGTGGATTCGGCGACGAGCTGTTCGATCCACCAGCCCAGGGTCCGCATCGATTCGGGGAGGACGAGGTGGCACTTGTCCTGGCCGTGGAGCGAGGCTTCGGCGAGTGCCACGCCGAGCGCGACGCCAGGATTCTGGGACGCCGGCACATCCGCGGCACAGCGGGCGGACATAGCGAGGGCGTCATCAAGGATCTGGGCCACGGGGGCGCCGATCAGGGAAGCCGGCACCATGCCGAAGTGGGAGAGGACGGAGTATCGGCCGCCAATGTCGGGACGGTTTTCGAAGACGGCGCGGAAGCCCCGCTGGCGGCCGAGTGCGGCGAGGTTGGAGCCGGGGTCGGTGATGGCGACGAACTGCTCGGGCTGGCCGATGCGCGACCAGAAGTAGTCCAGGTGGCTGGTGGTTTCGATGGTGGTCCCGGATTTGCTGGCGACCAGGACGAGGGTGCGCGCGAGGTCGAGCTTCGCCTCGGTCTCCCGGATCTGCTGCGGGTGGGTGCTATCGAGGACGAGAAGGTCGAGCATGCCCGGCGCGGCGCCGAACGTCTCCCGCAGGACCTCCGGCCCGAGACTGGAACCACCCATCCCGAGAAGGAGGACATGCCGGAGCCCGTCGGCCGCGGCCTGGCGCGCGAACGATTCGAGTTCCAGGACCTGGCCGCGGAGGTCGGCGGCGACTTCGAGCCAGCCGAGGCGATCGGTGATCTCAACGGGTTCGGGCTTCCAGACGGTGTGGTCCCTGGCCCAAATGCGTTCGACGACGCGGTCGTAGGCGAACGAGGCGATACGTGCATCAATGCGCTGAGGGAGCGTGCTAACCATCGTGTGACACGGTAACGCAGGTGTGCGAACAGGCGCGATCAGGCGGCGCAGGAGGGCGCCACGGGGCTACGGTCGGCTATGCGGATGACGGTCTCGCCTTCGATATCGATCGCTTCGGCCGGAATGATGCGGGCGACCGGGCGCACGACGACAGCGGCAGCCTGGTGTTTGCCTTTGCGGAACGGTATGGGTTTCTGGGCGCCGCGCATTGTGATTGCATCTTCGACGATAACTCGTAGGGAAACCCCTAACGCGGGGTGACTAGCGGGGGGCAGTGTGGTGACGGTTTGGTGGCGAGATCGCCGGGAATGGAGCATTCGCGCGGCGCTGATCGACAGCCGTGGGTTCGCGGCGTTGCGTCTCGGTGGTTTTCGCGGGGGTGCGCGGGTTTCCCCCTAGTGAACGAATGGATCGGGTGTGCCGAACATGATGACAGGTAGCCATCGGGGTACCAGCCCCGGGCGCCGGGAGAAACGGCGATGACCAACCACATGCGGATCTGCGAGCACTGCAGGCTTCCCTATGACTGGCGCCGTTCGCCTTCCGGTTCGCTGAAGATGACGTACTGCGGCTCGCTGTGCGAGAGGGCGGACCTTGGATTCACGATCGAGACGCTTCTGAGTGACGTGCATGTGGTGCGGCTCGACTGGAAGGATCTCCTGGCGGCATGAGGCGCGGGGCCACTCGTCCGCGCGGGAGTGCCCGGTCGGACTGATTTCGTCCCGGAATCGGGGCCTATCCGACGTAAGATATGGGCCATCCGTACGTCCAAAGGATGAGGGCGATTGCTACGCTCGCACCACGAGGAAGCACAGCTTCGATGGCAAACTCGAAGTGCAGGGTGAAAGGCCCCGAATACGGAGGACCACGGACATGGCAACGGAGAACATCGCATTCATCAGCGACCAGGCGAACATCAAGGTTTGCCGGCGCTGCGGCCTTCGCTACGACTGGCGCCGCTCGCCGAGCAGTTCGCTGAAGATGACGTATTGCGGGTCGCTCTGCGAGCAGGCCGACCTGGGCTTCACGATCGAGGCGCTGCTGCGCTACGACCGCCAGCCGGCCGCTATCGCGGCCTGACCGCGCAATCTTGTAACGAGAACGTAAGGTCGGTCTCTTTACGCAACTGAAGCAAAGGTTCTACGCTGAATATAGCCCGGGCACCCGACCCTCCACCTGGAGGGCGGGGAAGCCAGGGGCGGAAGGGACACCAATCTTGGTCGACGCACCAATCGGCCCCGGTCCCACCGGGATGAACCTGAATCACATCAAGGTCTGCGCGCGCTGCAGCCTCCGCTATGACTGGCGGAAGTCTCCCAGCACGATGAAGATGACCTACTGCTCCTCGCTCTGCGAGAAGGCCGACCTCGGGTTCACCGTCGAAGCGCTGCTGCGCTATGAGCGCCCCGCGCCCGTCCCCGAAGCGGAACCCGCTACTCCGGCCGTCTAGGCCGTCCGTCCTCCGAGAATCGAGAGGCCCGCGAAGTGCGCGGGCCCCTTTGTTTGTGCGCCGGGTTGACGGGGCTCAGCCGGGACTGGTACCGAACTCAGCTGCTGGCCCTGGGCTCATGCGTGCTAGAATCCAAGCAAGGCCCCGGCAGAAGGGAATTCACAGATGACGAAGATCATCGAGATCGAGGGAATCGGCGAAACGTATGCCGCGGCAC
>CALMIW010000184.1 GCA_937864275.1 uncultured Dehalococcoidia bacterium | reverse complement strand
TGAGAACCCGTACGACTCGGCGAGTGCCGCTGCCCGCCCCTGTAGCTCCCCCAGCTTCGCCTCGAGCGCCCTCGCCTCAGCTCGCGACGCCGCCACCTGGCGCTGCCGCCGCCGGCGATTCTGCTCAACTGCGTACCTGCTGGTCGTCGAGCTCATGATCTCCCCGTTGGCCAAGATCGCTGAGATTGTAGGACCTCGATGAAGAGCACACGGCGAGTGGCACAGCGATGTAGACGGAGCGCCGTGAGGCGACGACCGGCACAGGTCAGAGGTCGACCAGATGCTGGTCCGGCGGACCATCGGTCCACTCGATGACGGCCACCTGCTCGGGATCGTGGGGCAAAGGAACGATGCACGACTGTCGGTGCACGATCTCAGGTGGCGGTGTCCACAAAGGCTTGGGGTAGATGGTCACACCACGGGGGCTGCCCACAGAGCACAGAATCCGCGGATGCTTGATCACGGCTTGTGGGTAACGGGATGCGAACACTCCTTCGAGCTTAGGCACAAGCCTGAACTGAGGTCCGTGCGAATGCCCGAGTGTCGTGGTCTATGATCGATCATCTTCAGCGATGTAGGTGGGGGTTACACGTGGCGAGGAATCGGTCAAGGCGTCGACGGTCGAGGCGCAGGGGCAGAGGGCGGCGTTCATCCTCGCGTCGGTATCTGTGGGCGATCGTGGTAGGTGGGGTTGCCCTACTTGGCTATCTTCTCTGGTTCTTTCTCGCTCCTGTGAGTGGTGGGGAGCCAGAGGCAGTGTGTGCGATACTCATCGACCGCACCGCGTCGTCTGGCGGGGACTCCACGGAGGACCACTACAAGGCACTCGCCGCGAGTGCTATCGAGGGATGCGCTGATGAGCAGGCCGTGACCTTGATCTACTACTTCGATCAGGATCGTCCTGGCATTACTCCTGTTGGTGACCAAGCGAGGTACAACCTCTACCGGCCCGAAGGCCGCATGGTGATCAAGCAGGACAACCAGGTGGATGAGGAGATCGACGCGGCCAACGCGGACGTGAGTGCGGTCTTCGACGACGAGACCGATGCTGAGCGTGGGTCCGACGTGCTCCAGTCCCTCCAGGCCGCATCCGAGTCACTCAGGAATCGACTGAGCGCCGAGGGCGTCGACGAGGCCTACCTCATCGTGATCTCTGATGGATTCCAGACGGGTGCAAGCCTCCGCGTCGATGAGTTGGACGGGACCACGGGCCCACGCGATCTGTCTGAGCGTGCCGCCGAGCTCGATCTGCTTCCTGTGCTCGACGGCGTCTCCGT
>CALMIW010000183.1 GCA_937864275.1 uncultured Dehalococcoidia bacterium | reverse complement strand
GGCGTGGGCGCCCTCCGGTGGCGGTGCCGGCCGGGCCGGACCGGCGGGTCTCTCGGCCGCCCCGGCCGTGAGCGCTCCGCGAGGGGGGGGGGAGCCGCCGGTCTCGCCCCGGGGAAGAAGCTTCCCGTCACCGCCATCGCCGACGACGGCAAGGTCACCGCCTTCGAAGTCGTCTGCCGTATCGATACGCCCGTCGAGCTCGATTACTACAAGCACGGCGGCATCCTCCAGTTCGTCCTTCGCCAGCTGGCGAGCGCCGAGTAACCGAACAGTCGCGCACGGGCGGCCCTGCCGCCCGCACACTCACCTACACGAAACAGGAGCTCCTACTCATGGCGAAGATCAAGGTCACCAACCCGGTTGTCGAACTCGATGGCGACGAAATGACGCGCATCATCTGGCAGTTCATCAAGGACAAGCTCATCCTCCCGTACCTTGATGTTGAGCTGCTCTACTACGACCTGGGCATCGAGTATCGCGACCAGACCAACGACCAGGTGACCATCGACGCCGCCAACGCCATCAAGAAGCACGGCGTCGGCGTCAAGTGCGCGACCATCACACCGGACGAAGCCCGCGTCGAAGAATTCAAGCTCAAAAAGATGTGGAAATCGCCGAATGGCACCGTGCGCAACATCCTCGGGGGCGTTGTCTTCCGCGAACCGATCATCTGCTCGAACATCCCACGGCTTGTGCCCGGCTGGACGAAGCCCATCGTCATCGGCCGCCACGCCCACGGCGACCAGTACAAGGCCACCGATTTCCGCGTTCCCGGACCGGGCACCGTAACCATCAACTTCGTGCCCGAAGGCGGCGGCGAGCCAATCAACCTCGAGGTCGCGAAATTTACCGGTCCTGGCATCGCCATGGGCATGTACAACTTCGACGACTCGATTCGGGACTTTGCGCGGGCTTCGCTGCGCTACGGTCTCGACCGCAAGTACCCGGTCTACCTCTCTACCAAGAACACCATCCTCAAGGCCTATGACGGCCGCTTCAAGGACATTTTCCAGGAGGTGTTCGATGCCGAATTCGCCGCTGACTTCAAGGCCAACGGCTTAACCTACGAGCATCGGCTCATCGACGACATGGTCGCTGCGGCGATGAAATGGGAAGGCGGGTACCTCTGGGCCTGCAAGAATTACGATGGCGATGTCCAGTCGGACACGATCGCCCAGGGCTACGGCTCGCTCGGACTGATGACTTCGGTGCTCCTCACCCCCGACGGCAAGACCTGCGAGGCGGAAGACGCCCACGGCACGGTCACCCGCCACTACCGCGCCCATCAGCGCGGCGAGAAGACCTCAACCAATCCGATCGCCTCGATCTTCGCGTGGACCCAGGGCCTCTCCTTCCGCGCCAAGCTCGACGGGACCCCGGAGGTCGCGAAGTTCGCCGAGACGCTGGAGAAGGTCTGCGTCGAGACAGTGGAAAGCGGCGAAATGACCAAGGACCTCGCCCTGCTCGTCGCCCCGGACGCCCCCTGGCTCAGCACCGAGGACTTCCTCGATGCCCTGGACCGCAATCTCCAGAAGAAGATGGCGGCCTGGTAGGCGTCTCGGCTTGGTTCGAGCGAAACGAAGGGGCGTCCACATGGACGCCCCTTTTTGCACGACCGCGCTGTCCGCCGCTACGCGACCGGCGTGAGCCCAAGCAAGTGCCTGACTTCCACACCGTCGTCCAAATCCTCCCAGTAGATCGCGAACCCGCCAGGCTCGATCGCCCAGTGCGATCGCTGTTCGTCTGAGGCTTCGCGCAGCCATCGCAGCCAGGGGACTTCGGACAGCCGCACTTCAATCGACCTTCCATCGCTCAGGTCGATTCGGAGCCGGTCCGCGTTTACATCGGCGCCCACAGCCTGGACTTCAGTCTCGGGGTGCGAGGTCGGTGAAGTAGCCATTCCACGCCTCCAGGAGTCGCTCTGCATGCGCGCCAACGAGGCGCAGGATCTCTCGCAGTTCGCGTTGAGTGTAGCCGTAGTTATGTTGCAACGCGATGGGCGATGTCCAGACCTTGGCTTCCTTGCCGTCGCGCAGGACATGAACGTGAGGCGGCTCGAACCTATCCGAAGAGTAGAAACGGAATCTGAAGCCATCGATGACAATCGTCGGCACGTCCTAGCCTTGCCTCCGCTCGAACCAGATCCCCCCGTCCGGCCCCTCTCCGTGCAGTGGATGGAACCCCATCCGGATCCAGAAGTACACCGAAAGACCCAGGTTCGGCGCCGCCCACGCCCGCACTGCCGGTACGCCGGACGCATCGCAGAGCCGGTTCAGGAGCAGCGCCGCCTCCGATCCCGCGCCGTAACTGCGGTGTTCATCGTCGATGCACAACGCCTTCACGAACAGGCCGTCGGGGTGTGGCTCCAATTCCAGCCGCCCTACCGAAGCCCCGTCCACCAACCGCACAACCGAAACGTATCCGCCCGCCCGCTCGAGTTGGTTTCGCTCGCCCGTGATGGGCAACGGGAGGTCTTCCGGGCTCACCGCTCGAGCCACTCCATCGCATGCCTGGCAACCACTTCCACCGGTGCCTTCAGCCGCGTACAGGGAGGAAGCGAATCGACAAACTGCTTCCCGTACCGCTTCTCCCAGACGCGCCGGTCGAGGAGTGCCACCACTCCACGGTCGTCCTTGTCCCGGATCAGCCGCCCGAACCCCTGGCGGAACTTGAGGATCGCCGCCGGCAGCGAATAGTCGCCGAACGGGTCGTCATACTGCTCCGACCGGGCCTTGAAGACCGGGTCACTCGGCACGCCGAACGGCAGACGGGTGATCATCAGCATCGACAACGCGTCGCCGCGGATGTCCACGCCCTCCCAGAAGCTCGCCGTCCCCAGGACCAGCGTCCGCGGGTTGTTTCGCAGCTGGTCGGTCAGCTGCTTCGGCGAGCCATCCACGCCCTGT
>CALMIW010000182.1 GCA_937864275.1 uncultured Dehalococcoidia bacterium | reverse complement strand
GGTCACGGGCGATGCTTTCGACCAGTCCGCCGACTTCCAGGAGCTGTGCTGGCGAGAGGGCCTGGCCACCTTCCCGAGTATCGCGCGGGCCGGCCATGCGCTGGCCAACCTGGTCGAATGGAAGCGCCGCCAGGGGTAGGACTCGCACTCGTTCGACAAAGTTGATAGACTTGGTCAACTTCATGGACCGAGCCACTCTCGACCGCTTCCGCTGCTGCGCCTGGCGCACCGTTTCCTACTCCGCCACGGAGATGGCGGCCGCG
Source organism: uncultured Dehalococcoidia bacterium (assembly GCA_937864275.1). Taxonomy (GTDB): domain Bacteria; phylum Chloroflexota; class Dehalococcoidia; order Tepidiformales; family Tepidiformaceae; genus Amarobacter. The sequence goes on along the minus strand of CALMIW010000182.1, from coordinate 8,729 downwards.
CGCGCGGAGATGGACGGCGACCACGACGGCGATGCAATTGTGGTCAGCTGCCAGCGACTCGAGGCCTACGGCTTCGGCCCGTGCGACTGCCCGGCCCCCGAACGCCTGACGGGATACGCGGCGCTCGAACGGCTCGCGGCGGGCAGCGCCGGCCCCGAGGCCGTGGGCCTCCGCGAAGACCAGATAACCGGCCCGGGGCGCTCCGCGTTCGCCGAAACGAAGGGCGACCTGCGCGCCGCCTCGGACGTCGCCATCGGGGCCGCGCGTGCGCTGCGCGCCGAGACGCAGTTCGATAGCCATGCCGGGCACCTGCTCGACAAAGCGCTGCGGCTCTCGACGATGCCTCCGGGCGGCACGCTGCTCGTGCTTGGCGCGGGAGCGATGGGCCGGCTGGTTGCCGTTCGGGGACGGGAGCTCGGATTCACGGTGACGATGGCCGCGCGGCGCCAACCGGAGGCGCCACTCAGCGAGTCGTTCGTCGAACTCGGGCGCGTCCCGGGGCTCGGCCGGTTCGACGTCATCGTCGGATGCCTCGGTTCGGGCGCCGGAGAGATAGCGCCGCGGGTGCTGCCTGCCTGTCGTCTGTTGATCGACCTGGGGACCCCTCGCAACTTCGCGGCCCCTTCCGGACCGGGGGTGATTGCCATCTCCGACATGCTGGAGGACGAGGCGCTGCGTCCGCACGCGACCGCGAAGCGCCGCAAGCTCCGCGCACGGCTCGGAGCGATCCTCGATCGGCGGCTTGCCCGAGCCGGCGAAACGTCCCGTTCGCCGGTGGGCGCCCTCCGGGCAGAAGTCGAAACCATCCGGCGGCAAGAGCTCGCGCGGGCGCGAAAGCTCCACCCGGACGTCCCGCCGGAGGTCCTTGACGCTGTGACCCGCTCGCTGCTGGACAAGGTGTTCCACCTGCCGACGACTCGAATCCGGGACCTGTCGAATGAGTCTCTCGCGCAGGAATTCGCCGCGCTCTTCAGGCAGTAGCTACCGCGAATCGCGGCGGTAGGTAGCGAGCGGCCGGTCGACCCGGCTTCGCGGCGGCTCCAGTTGACCTTCCACCGGCGGCTGACACTTCGGACACCAGGCCGTGTGGCGGATGTCGACGCCCTGGGGGGCGGAGCGCAGCGTGGCCCGGCAGCGGCGGCAAGGCTGACCTGCCCGCGAGTAGACGTACATCGTCGGGCGCCTCGTTAGACCGAGGGCGGTTTCCTTGTGGACACTGGCACGCAAAAGGGCCTGGGCCTTCCCAAGCAGGAGCCGGAGTTCTTCGTCGCTGAGTTCGGAAACCCTCCTCCAGGGGTTGATGCGGGCGTGGAAGAGGGACTCGTGCTTCCAGATGTTGCCGACGCCCGCGACGGCCCGCTGGTCCATGATGGCGTCGCCGATGGTGAGCATTTCGCGGGATGGGTGACGCAAACGCGTCAGCGCCTCTTCCAGGTCGAAGGCGTCATCGAGCAGGTCGGGGCCGAGGTTCGAGACGGGGGGGTGGTACCCGAGACTGCGCTCCTCCACCAGTTCGATCACCGGCGCGCTGAAGTTCACGATGACGGCGTCATCGACTTCGAGGACGAGCCGGGCCTCCCGCTCGGGTCTCTTCCACGGATCCCCCGGGCGGTAGACGTGCCAGGTGCCGTACATGCGGAGGTGGCCGCGAAGGGCGAGGCCCTTCTCGAAGCTTATGAGCATGTTCTTGCCCTGCGCGCGGACGCTGGTGCACCGCTGGCCGACGATCTTTTGGACCCGTGGCACCGGACCGGGACCATGGCTGCGAGCAGCGCGGATGACCTTCCCTTCAAGCGCCGGCCTCAGCTTCGCCGCGAACCGGTAGAGCGCGTCGCCTTCAGGCACGAGCAGGTCCCCCCGCGCGCTGAGGCCGCTTCGTCAGTCCGCGGAACCCCCGCGTGAACCCGGCCTCCATCAGCGCAGCGGCAACCGGCGACTCGGCGACGGGCCCACCGTCGACACGTTCGATTGACAACCCTTTGCCGCCGAGCGATCCCATGTCCTCCGCCAGCGCCGCCACGGCGAGGGCGAGCTGCGCCTCATCCCGGGCGGCCGGGAACGTGAGGAGCGCCTTCCGGCCGGCGGCGAGGTAGAGCACGGGAACGCCATCGACGAGGACCACGCGCGCGCCGGCGACGCGCTGGTACGCCTTGCGCGACGCCTCGTCTTCGCGGGGCCAGGGCAGGGTGGCGCCATACGGCTGGGCAGGGTCCGAGGCGGAGAGGACGACGGGCGAGGGTTCATCGGGGGCGTCGCGCTCCGCCCTGACGCGCTCGGCTGCGCCCGGCAGCGCGAACTGGGCGGCGCCGAGCCCTTCGACGAAGTACCCGCGACGCACGCGGCCCGAATCCTCCATCGCTTTGAGCACCGGATAGACCGAAGAAAAGCCGCCGGGCTGTTCCTCGGCGGCGACACCCTCACGCGTGACGATCCCGAGACGCTCCAGAAGGGCGGCGGTGCGGGCGTGAGACCTGGCAGTCGCAGCCGCGCGCGATTCATCGAGCGGCACGGACCGGACGAGTGACCACCGACCGGCCGACTCCGGAGGGAGTTTGCCGATGCGGCCGCGATGGGGCGCCGCCGAGGGGCGCCTGCCCCACGAAAGCGCGCGGACCGGTGCGATAGTGTCGTTCGTGACCGCTCCCGCCCAGACGAGGTCCCAGAGCGCTTCCAGCACCTCGGCATGGGGCGCCTTCGCCACCGCGACGAGGTCGGTGAAGAAGAGGGCGCCGCGTGCCGTCAGCGCGTCCAGGACGGCGGCATGCAGCGGCCGCGGTGGCTCCGCCACCACCGGCGCGAACGTTGCCAGCATCTCTCGCCGGACGAGGACAAGGCGCCCGTCGTCGCGGCCGAGCCTGCCTTCGCCAAACCAGGCAACCTCCCCCGACGCCATGAGCGAATCGAGCATCGACGGCTGGTAGTCCGCCACGCGAACGGGCAGCACCTCCCGCTCGAGGACGCTCGCCGGGAGCGCCGCACCTTCGAGTTGGGCAAGAACGTCGCGAAGGCGATCCAGGCCACGCTGGGGCGAGCCAAGGCTGTGCCAGCGCTGGAGGAACCGGGCATAAGCCGCCGCAGACACCGGCTCGACCTCTTTCCGCAGCCGGGCGAGAGAGCGGCTCTTGACCTGCCGGAGCACCTCGGGGTCGCACCACTCGCGTTCGGTGCCGCCCGGCCGGAAGTCCCCGTGGAGGACCGAGCCTTCGGCATCGAGTTCCTCGAGGGTCTCCCGCACGAGCGATTCGGGGAGGGCCCAGCGGCGGGCCGGGGCGGCCGTGACGAACGGCCCATGCGTGCGCGCGTAACGCCCGAGGATGCCCTCGAGGGCGCCATCGCTGCGGCGGAGGAAGACCTCCGGGACGCCAACAGGGATGGACACCCCCAGCGCGTCGCGGAAGCGGCCCGCGTCTTCGATGGCGATCCAGCGCTCGGTGCCGCCTATCCGGACACGGCAAGCGCGACGCGTGGCTTCAAGCTCCGCGAGCCATGCTTCGGCCTGCCCGGCATCAACCAGCCGGGCGGCGACCTCTTCGACGTCGAGGTCTCCGAGGCGGCGCAGCAGGTCGTGGACGTGATCGACCGTCTTCGCCTTCCGGTTGGGGACGAGGCACTGCAGTTCGAGCTCGACCTGTTCGATGGCCGCCCGGTCGAGCAGTTCGCGCAGTTCCGCCTCGCCGAGGAGGTCGCGAAGGAGGTTCCGGTCGAGCGTGAGGGCCTGCGCGCGGCGTTCCGCAAGCGGGGCATCGCCCTCGTACATGTAGGCAGCGACGTAGTCGAAGAGGAGCGATCGGGCGAACGGGGAAGCCTCGCGCGTTTCGACGGGAACGACGCGGATCTCGCGGTTCTGTACCTGGCGAAGGACCTCGATGAGGCCGGGCATGTCGAACACGTCGCGCAGGCACTCGCGGTAGGTCTCCAGCACGATGGGGAATGACCCATAGCGGCTCGCGACGGCGAGGAGGTTGGCCGACCGCTGCCGCTGGAGCCAGAGCGGAGAACGCGCGCCCGGCCGGCGCTTGGGCAGGAGAAGCGCCCGTCCGGCATTCTCACGGAAGTGGGATGCGAAGAGGGCCGTGTTCGCCAGCCGCGCTACGACCAGTTCCTCGACTTCATCCGGGCCGGGAAAGAGCGCTTCGGCCGCCGGCAGGTCCTCGCCGCCGGCGAAGCGGATGGCGATGCCGTCGTCGCTCCAGATGGTCTGGACGTCGAATCCGCTGCGGTCTGCGAGGACGGCTTCGATCGCCTGCGCCCAGGGCGCGTGCACCCGGCCGCCGAACGGGGAGAGGATGACCATCCGCCAGTCGCCGAGCTCGTCCCGGTAGCGTTCGACGACGACGGTGCGGTCGGTCGGCAGGTGGCCGGTGGCTTCCTTCTCGTCCGCAAGGTAGGAGAGGAGATTGTTCGCGGCGTTGGCGTCGAGGTCGTGGTCTTCACGGAGACGCCGCTCGGCGACTTCCGGGTCGCGGACGGCATCGATCTCGCGGGTGAATGCACCGATGGCCCGCCCGAACTCCAGCGGGCGACCAACCCCGTCGCCCTTCCAGAACGGCATCTTCCCGGGCTCCCCGGGGGCCGGCGAGACGATGACCTGGTCACGCGTGATCTGCTCGATGCGCCAGGTGGTCGCACCGAGGAGGAAGGTTTCCCCGGGACGGCTCTCGTAGACCATTTCCTCGTCGAGTTCACCGACTCGCGGGCCGCCGGCGCCCAGGAAGACGCCATAGAGCCCGCGATCCGGGATCGTCCCGGCATTCACGAGCGCGATGATTTTCGCGTCGCGGCGGCTGGAGAGGACGTTGGTCTCGCGGTCCCAGAGGATGCGGGGCTTCAGGTCTGCGAACTCGTCGGAGGGATACTGGCCCGAAAGCATGCCGAGGACGCCTTCGAGCTGTTCGCGGCTCAGTTCGGCGAAGTTGTAACAGCGGCGGACCATCGCATAGAGGTCATCGACAGTCAGGTCCTCGGCGGCGCAGGTAGCCACGATCTGCTGGGCGAGGACATCGAGCGGGTTCTGGGGCACCTCCGTCTTTTCGATGAGGCCCTGGCGCATGCGCTGCGTGACGACGGCGCACTCGAGCAGGTCTCCCCGGAACTTCGGGAAGATCCGCCCGATGCTCGTCGCGCCGACCTGGTGGCCGGCGCGGCCAACCCGCTGGAGGCCGCGCGCCACCGACTTCGGCGATTCGACCTGGATGACGAGGTCGACCGCGCCCATGTCCACGCCGAGCTCCATAGAACTGGTGCAAACGAGGCCCGGGATGGTGCCCGCCTTGAGCCGCTCCTCTGCTTCGAGCCGCTGCTCGCGCGAGACCGACCCGTGGTGAGCGAGGAGGAGTTCTTCCCCGGCAAGCTCGTTCAGGCGGGCAGCCAGCCGCTCCGCCAGCCGGCGGTTGTTGACGAAGATGAGCGTGGAGCGGTGCTTTCGCACCAGGTCGAGCATCTGCGGATAGAGCGCGGGCCAGATGGACGTGCGCGCTTCGGGGCCGACCTCGGACTCGGGAATGGGGCCGACCAGGTCGCCGAGGCGCGTCATGTCCTCGACGGGGACGACGACTTCGAGGTCGAGCGCGCGGCGGGCGCCGGCATCGGCGATGCGGACGGAGCGGTCGCCGCCGAGGTACTTTGCCACCTCCTCGAGCGGTCGCTGGGTGGCTGAGAGCCCGATGCGCTGGAACTGGCGCCCCGCCAGGCGTTCAAGGCGCTCCAGCGAAAGCGCGAGGTGTGCGCCGCGCTTGGTCGCCGCCATCGTGTGGATCTCGTCGATGATGACGGTGTCGACGGTCTCGAGGATGGTCCTGGCGCGCGAGGTCAGCATCAGGTAGAGCGATTCGGGCGTGGTGATGAGGATGTCCGGCGGGTCTTTGCGCAGGTCCTCGCGTTCATGGGACGGCGTGTCTCCTGTCCGCGTCGCAACCGTTATGTCAGGCGGGGGGAGGCCCTCCCGGGCGGCGGCGATGCGGAGACCGGCGAGCGGTGCGCGCAGGTTGCGCTCGATGTCGTACGAGAGTGCCTTGAGCGGGGAGACATAGAGGACGGATACGCCGCTGCGGATCGGCTTGCCGGTTTTCCCGGTGGGGAGGGGCGGCCGGTTGGCGAGGCGGTCCAGGCACCAGAGGAACGCAGCCAGCGTCTTGCCGGACCCCGTGGGGGCGAGGAGAAGCGTGTGCTCTCCGCTCGCGATCGCGCTCCAGCCCAGTTCCTGGGCCTGCGTGGGCGCGGCGAACGTATCTCGGAACCAGGCGCGCGCAGCCGGACTGAACCGATCGAGCGCGGATGCAGGATTCGCCACGGGCGCCATCAGGGCATTGTGACAGAAACCGGTGCGGTTAGCACAAGTGTTCGGCTACTTCTTCTTCCGGGCGCGTGGACGAGCGCCCTCCCTGGCGACGACCGGTTCCACCTCCGGGACGGTGGTTGGCCGGTCGCCGGACGTCGCGAACCCGAGGTGGCGGCGCCGCTCGTCCTGCTCGGGATGAACCTCCACGCGGAATATCGTCTGGTAGGGGACGAACATCTGGATCACGTGTTCGTGGTCCGGCTTGGAGACCTGGAGCGCAACCCATTGGTCGGCGACACCGATGATGCCGTTCACGTAGTGCGTCATGCCGTCGACGGTGAGGACTTCGAGGATTGGCACGTTGCAGCCAACCTGCTGGCAAAAGCCGTCGACCGCCGCTGGCAGGATCTGCTGGAAGAACGCCTTGTCGAAGGGGATACCAGGGTTGGCCGGCACGGCAGGGCTGGAGGGGCCCTGGGGAGCGACCACCCCCGGGGGCAGGTAGATGACGCGGGAGGGCTGCTGTGTCATGGGGGGAGCGTAGGTAATGAACCTGCAGGTGACAAATGGGCGCGTAGACGGGCTGCGTGCCAATGGCTATGATTTTCATAGCGACAACCGTCGAAATTCTGAAACAGCAATCCCCGCTGGAGGCACACGCCACATGACGATCGAATCCGAAGCCCCGGTTGTACTCGTCAACATCACCGACAAGGCCGCCGAGAAGGCCAAGGCGCTTCTCGAAGCACGCGAACTGACCGACGGCGCCCTGCGCGTGTTCGTCGCCGGAGGCGGTTGCAGCGGCTACCAGTACGGCATGGCCCTCGCCCGCTCGGCCGAGGACGACGACATCATCCTGGAGCAGCAGGGCGTGAAGATCGTCATCGACCCGGAGAGCGCCCAGTACCTCTCCGGCGCCGAGATCGACTACGTCGACGACATCATGAAGAGCGGGTTCTCGATCTTCAATCCGAACGCGACCAAGTCCTGCGCCTGTGGGTCGAGCTTCCAGACGGAAGACGGCAGCGGCCAGCCGCGCGCCTGCGGCAGCTAACTCGCACTCACTCGTTCGAGACCGCAACGGGCCAGCAAATGCTGGCCCGTTTCTTGTGTGTGCCTCACCCGGCCCGGCGTAGAGCCTGGATGACTTCGAGTAGATGGTGCACCGGGCGCAGAATCACGCCGATCTGTGCGCCCACCAGCATCGTGATCAGCAGGCGCCATCGGATGGCAGGAAGTGGCTCCCACGGTTCGAGATGCTCCGGGAGTTCGCCCGCTGACGAGTCGAAGGCCGGGGCACCTGGCGATTTCTGCCACGGTAGCCGCATTGCCGCTCCTCCGTACACCAGGAAGATCGGCAGGGCGGCGCGCCTACATCAGGTTGCGCATCAACTGGGTCTCGCTGGTGAGGAAGACCATCGAGGCGCGGGTCGCGGCACGCAGACGCCCAAACTCGGAATCGGTCACGGCCATCTCGTCGAACTTCTCGAGTTCGGTAAGGGAATCGAACTCCGCGACAATCGAGACGCCGCTGGTGTGCCCCGTCATCTTCGACCAGACGCTGGTGTGGGCGTCGATGCCGCGCTGCTTCTGGTAGTCGAGCGCGAGGGAAACGGAGAGCACGAACTCGCGGTGGTGGCCGGGCTTCACGTCGCCGTGGAGGACGCGCATGTACTTCCGCGGCGCGGTGGCATCCTCCGAGGTCATCAGGCCTTCGGAATGGTAGGCGAGGCGAAGGATCGAGACTTCCGAATCCTCGTAGACCATATGGGTGCGGACGTCGCGGCGGACCACAGCGAAGCGTGCATCCTCGGTGGCGAGGTCGGTCCACTTCTCGAGGTCATCGAGGGTGTTGAAGTCGGCGGCGACGACGACCGAGTTGTTCTGTCCCGTCATGGCGCCCCAGACCGCGGTGCGGGCGCGAATGCCACGTTCGGCCTGGTAGGTGTTCGCCACACGCATGCCATCCAGGAAATCACGGGTCTTCCCCTGCGCGATGACACCAACCAAGATCCGACGGTACATGAACGACTCCCAGGTCCGGGTTCACGGCCCCGGCGCGGGCAGTGTACCAGAGTAAGGGCGAACTCCCGCTCGCAGTCCGCCTATAATCCGCGAATGTCGCTCTACGTCGCCTACTTTCGATTCAGGCCCGGGACGAACGCGCTCCAGGGGTTGATGGCGTTCGAACGCCGCAAGACCTTCCAACACCCCCCGCAAGCGAAAGTGCTGGGCGAGTACTGGGTGAACGCGCCGGAGGGCGACCCGCAGGTGGTGGTCATCTGGGAGGCAGACGACGAGGGCCCGGCGGACTACTACGACGCCGCCTGGGGCGACATCTTCGAGATCACGACGTCTCTGGCCACGCTTCCCGTGAGCGAAATCCCCGAGGACCTTCCCGAGGGTCTGAAGAGCCGGATCACCTAGGGGCGCGAGGTATTGGCACACAACG
>CALMIW010000181.1 GCA_937864275.1 uncultured Dehalococcoidia bacterium | reverse complement strand
GTCTTGCCGTCATAGTGCTCTTCGGGGCGCGCCAGGTCGGCGTCGTAGTCGCTCTCGGCGAAGGGAAACCCGTACTCCTCGAAGACCGTGGAGACGACCTTCCACGGGCCATCCCCGTGGCGCGCGCGGTCGTACGGGACGATCCGGAACGGGCCGGGGAGCCGCGTCATTCCTTCGCTTCGGTCGCGAGGCCCATGATGTTGTAGCCGTTGTCGACGTAGAGGATGTCGCCGGTGATCCCGGCGGCGCCGTCGCTCGCGAGGAAGGCGGCGGCCGAACCGACCTGCTCGATGGTCACGTTTTCGTGCAGCGGGGCGATGGCCGAGAACTGCTTGAGGTAGTCGCGGAAGCCGGAGATGCCGCTGGCGGCAAGCGTCCGGATCGGGCCGGCGCTGATCGCATTGACGCGGATCTTCTCCGGGCCGAGGTCCCAGGCGAGATAGCGCGTCGTCGCTTCGAGCGATGCCTTGGCGACGCCCATGACGTTGTACATCGGGGCAACCTTTTGCGACCCGTAGTAGGTCAGCGTCATCATGCTGCCGCCGTTCGGCATCAGCTTCCGCGCGCGATGGGCCAGGGCGACGAACGAGTAGACCGAGACGTTGTGGGCGAGCAGGAAGCCGTCCCGGGAGGTATCGACGAACCGGCCCATCAGGTCCTCGCGGTTCGCAAACGCGATGGCGTGGACCAGGATGTCGATCGTCCCGAGCCGCGCTTCGACCTTCGCGAACACCTCATCGAGCTCGGAGTCGCTGGTCACGTCGCAGGGTTCGACGAACTCGACGCCGAGTTCCTGGGCCAGGGGCATGATCCGCTTCTCCATGGGGAGCGCGTACGAGAAGGCGAGCTTCGCGCCTTCTTCGTGGAACGCCTTCGCAATGCCCCAGCCGATGGAGCGGTCGTTCGAAACGCCGAAAATCAGCGCCGTCTTGCCTTCGAGTTTGCCCATGCGCGTAGAGTAGACGGGGAGCCGGGAACGGGGAACAGGGAAGAGGGAGCGGTGCCTTTGCACGAAGGGAGACAGCCGGGCGGACAACGAGAGACGAATGCTTAGGGCAGCGCGCCAAACTCAGCGATGATGAGGTCCGCGCACCCGCCGAAGTCGACCGGCCGACTGATACGGAACTCCCACCAGACATCCTTCTTCGCCCCATCCGCCACGTCCACTCCGCGGGACTGAAGGCAGCGAATCACGCTCGCCTCAGCATCGCCCAGCTGAGCCTGGGTCAAGGAAGGTTGCTGGAGTGCGTGAACCATGTCGATCTCTCGCTGGAATCTGCCGTAACAGTCATCGTAGACGGCGTTGGCGCGTTGCTGCTCCTCGTACGAGCCCCCACCAAACCGGAACGTCCCGGATCCCCGCGCGGGAGTCATTTCAACCAGAATGCCGGCATCGTGGAGGCATTGAGCCGTGTTCTCAGCCGCCTCAATTCGCTCGTCGACGGAGACTCGTCCGTCCGCCAGGGGCGTGAGTTGTGCATCTCCCGCCCTCGCGATGAGTTCCGTCATGACATGGGCTTTACCGCTGGACGCAGACAGCCGGGGGGCGCAGCCACCCCTGCTATCGAAGTCATGACCAGGCCAGCCGCGCCGAACACCGCCAGGATCGTGAGAAATCGCGCACGCATATGTGTCTCCTGTGCTCGTTAGTTAGTCGAAGTTGCGATCAACTGTGAACCGGAAACTCCTGGGGCAGTGATCTGATGCCATGCATGGGTGTAGCAGCCGAGACTACAATCCGCTCCAGAGGACTGGTACACATACTCTCCCGATTGCCAAGTCCAGTCGTACCCCCAACATCCGCTCCAGTCGCAAAGAGTGTCCATGCGAACGCCCACGCTGTACAGGCAGTCACTTAGCCAGTCCGTCGTTTGGCCTGAACCAGAATTCCCGCTGATAGCCGACCCGCCCGCCCACGCGCAACCATTCGACGAAGTAATGTTGATGTCGACATTCGCCCGCGCCGCCGTGAATCCCAGCAGTACTGCAACGGTTACAAGAGCAGATGCGGCACCGGTGGCCCCCCATCGTCTTGAGTGCACAGCGATACCCTCCTGTGCACAACACACTGAACCCAAAGGACGACTGGGCGAAAGCCCAATTTTGTGCCATCGTCTCAGCCTGCGATAGAAATGCAACACTCGAGATGGATCACGGACCATACCACCAGCCTTCGGCCAGCCAGGCCGCGCGTGTCCCTGAATCGCCTGAGCACACTTCGGACGGCGGTTGGAGAAGCGTCCAGCAGGTCCGCGACTTCGACGTCGGCGCGGCCGAGCGCCACCAACTTGAGGACTCTGCGCTCCGCGGCCGTCAGATGCAGGTGGGAAGGAAGTTCAGCCTCATCGCCTGGCACTGCCAACACTCCGTCGTGTTCAGGGCGACCCAAGGCGGCTCTCGGCGGGAGCATGCCGGGGTGCCGCGAGCTTTCAATCCTTTCCCTGTAGTGGCAGGCTCAGTACCCCCGCTCCGGGGCGATCACGAGTGCAACCATCCGTTCGTGACCACCATCAGCGGTGGCCTTCAACGCCGCTTCTT
>CALMIW010000180.1 GCA_937864275.1 uncultured Dehalococcoidia bacterium | reverse complement strand
CGCGGCCGTGGCTGCCGGTGCCAGCGCCGGCGCCCACATCGGGTCTGACCGGGGTGGACTGGCGGACGCGGTGGCCGCGCTGCTCAACGGCGGCCCGCAACTGGTTCCTGCCAGTCTCACGCCGGTGGGTCCCGGTTCGGCGCGAGTCAGGCTCACGCAGCGCGAGTACGAAATCCTGTCTCTGGTCGCGACAGGCCTTTCGAACCGTGAGATCGCCGCCTCGCTAACGATCTCGATCAATACCGTCCGCACGCATCTCAGGGCGACGGCGGTGAAGCTTGGAGCTTCGAGCCGGGGTAAAATCATCGCGAATGCTCGCTCTCTCGGGCTTCTCGGCGGACAGGCTCCATACGGCGCATTGCGAAAGCAGAGCGCATAAGGGGGAGGACAGATGCTGATTCTTGTGGTCGAAGACGACCAGGACTACGCGGAGATCATTGCTCACACCCTGAAGCGCGACGGCCACGACGTCGTTCACGTCGACACGCTGAAAGGGGCCATGCGGTTTGTTGAGCACAAGGCGCCAGACCTTGCCGTGCTCGATGTCATGCTTCCAGACGGCACGGGGCTCGAGTTGTGCGGAGCACTTCGCGGGATACTGCCTTCGCTGCCTGTGCTGTTCCTTTCGTCGCTCGACCGCACCACCGACGTCATCGCCGGGCTCAACGCAGGCGCAGACGACTATCTCGCGAAGCCGTTCCATCCGGGTGAGTTGGTCGCGCGAACGCGGGCGCTGATCCGCAGGACGAACGGCGGCCAACTCCCGGAGAGCCAGCCATCAGAGCGCCTGTCGCTGCACGGAATCGACATCGACGTAACCAACCACCTCGCGTCGTTTAACGGCGAGAGCCTGAACTGCACACCGATCGAGGTGGACATCCTGGCTCAGCTCGTGCGGTATCCGGGGCAGGCCCTCTCGCATGCGTTTCTGACGGAGAAGGTCTGGGGATACAAGAATGTATCCGACGCCACCCTGCTCAAAGGACACGTCAGTTCCATCCGGAAGAAGCTTCGCGATGCGGGCGGCCACGAGGACATGGTTCGAACTGTCCACGGCGTCGGCTACAGCTTCACGCCGGTTTAGGGGGTTCCATGCGATTCGCGATTGCCGACCCCGATCCCGCATCCGCCGACGTCCTCGCGTTCGCCGCCCAACGGCGGGGCCACCAGGCCGTGTGCGTGGGTGCGCTCGATGAACTCGCCGGGAACCTCCCGTTCGAGCCGAACGTCATCATCCTGGGTTCCGGACTGGTGAGCGATCCGGCCGTTATCGGCCGCCTGCGGAAGGCGGTCGCCGACATTGGGCTGTTTGTCATCCTGGAGAAGCCGAAGGAACCGCTCCCTTCGCAGTTCCTCACTGCGGGAGCAAACGAAGTCATCCGGGCTCCCTACAACCCTGTCGAGCTGGTTGTGCGTGCCGAGAACTGGTACGGCAACCGCCGGCCTTCGCAGGTTCCCGACGATAGCCTTCGCCTCGCCGACCTCGAGATAGCGCTTGACCGGTACACCGCAACCAAGAACGGCCAGCGCCTGAACCTGACCAAACTCGAGCTCAGATTGCTGTACTGCCTGAGTGAGCACTCGCCGCACCTCACGCCGACGGAACGCCTCCTGACCTTCGGCTGGGACACTCTCGGCGACCCGGACGCCGCCCTGATCAAGACCCACATCTCTCACATACGGAAGAAGCTGCGGGAGGCAGGTGGCGTTGAGTTCGACATAACCTCAAGGCAAACGCTCGGATACACACTCGTTGCCGGGCAGTAAATTCGCGGGAAAACCCTATGTCTAACACCGTTCAATGGGGATACAGTGACGGCATGCGGATTCGCATGTTGGCGCAGCGAATGGTCGCCAGATTCGCACCCGAAGTGTGCGCATTCTGCGATGGCGGCTCCGGGACGATCCTCGACGAGCGCCTGGGAACGCTGAAGGTTTGCCGTGAATGCTCGGGAACCGGCCTCTCGTCCACTTCGAACCAGTCGCTTCAGGCAGCCGTGAAACGCTCGACGCGCCGGGCGCATCGGCGCCCTCGCAACGTCGCCTGAGTCCCCCCTTTCTACCGGCGTCGTTTTTGCCCTGCACCGCCACGAAGCTCGTCGGCCGCAGCGAAGAGCCGGGATGCTATCGAGCGGTTCCGCGGCGCCTCCCGCTTTGGGGCGGGATGATTCGGCTTGAGGCTCGGCGCCTCGACAGCCAGGGCTTCCTTCTGGCGGTTCAGCACCGTGACAAGGGGCAGAAGCTCCTGCATCTGAAGGTGCAGACTGCCGAGCAGCCGACGCAACTCGGAGCGTTCCTCGTACTCCCGATCCAGCTCTGTCTGAAGCGAGGTGACCTGGGAGGACAGCACCTGACGCACCTCGCGCGATTCGGCGAGGAGTTCGCGGAGCCCCTGGAGCTCGGACTGGTAGCGTGACGCCTCTCGCTCCTTTTCCGCGAGCCGCCGCGAAAGGGCGAAGACGCGCTCGCCGGCCTTCTTGAGCAACTCGGACTCGCGGGGCGTCAACTCGGACAGCGACCCGTGCGTGTCACGCTGAGATGGCTGCATGTTCTGTCACTCCTTGCGATCGCCGCCGACGCGGAAGGATACCCTGAGTCTAGTCTCCGGCAACTGGACCACTCCTGGCCTGCCCGGTGAATGCGGTCTCCTTGGCGAGTTGCTCGTCGAGGATATCAGGTGCATCGAGCACCTCGCCCGCGATCTCGTACTGGCTC
>CALMIW010000179.1 GCA_937864275.1 uncultured Dehalococcoidia bacterium | reverse complement strand
GTTCGACACGGCCGACGACGTCGTGGCGCAGGCACGGCTCGTGTACCACGAACGCTGGGGCGGCCTCCTCCCAAGGGTTGGCGCCTAGTGAGCGCCGAAGTTGAGGCCTTCCTTGGCTCGTTCTTCGGCCCAGGCAACGACCTGTCAGTCGCGGACTTGGCTGCCTCAAATCCCACCCTGGCCGAGTGGCGGGACGGTCGAATCGCAGCCCTGCGCGAATCGCCGGACTCGCCGACACTGCTGCCGCGCCGTCGAGGGGATGCGCTCGCATGGTACGGGATCGCCCGTACGAAGCGGGAGCGTCGCGAGCTTGCTCAGGTCCTTCAGGCGTTTGTCGGGCCGACCTATGCAACACTGCGCGTGGATCGACCGCTTGATCCACACGACTCGATCGATGTGGCCACGACAGCATTCGCCGAGCAGTCGTTCACCATCGACGTGCTAAGCGGTGAGCAAGCAGCGATGCGCCGCGCGCTCGACCTCTACTTCGATCTCGCCGCGATACGACCTCGTCGCACCATCGCCGTGTCACGGCCGCTCGGACGTCTCCTTCGTGAATTCGAGATGGCGGTCGTCGCCGGTTCTGGCGGGCTTTCAGCCGAACTGCTGGCCGAGATCGAATCGTCGGGCCAACTGTCGGCCCAGAACCTCGTGTTCCTCCGCGTCCGCAGACTGTCTGGCCTGCGGCTCGACCGGGATGTGCTCGATCTACCCGAGCTCGCCACCATCCTGTCGATACGGCGTCCAGTTCGTGTGACCGCAGCGCTCTTCGACGCGGTGTACACAACAGAGTTGGCTCATTTTGAGGCTGAGGCGGACGCTATCGGAGCGCTCGATCACTTCTCGAGCACGGTGCTCCCCAGGTATCCCGCATTGTTCAGGTCGCGTCAGGGACTTCAGACGTCTGCAGCGGTCAAGACCTACGCGCTCTACACCGCGCTCGCGCATCCCGAGGATCGGTTCATCCTGACCGAACTCGCTGAATCGACCGACTTGCTTGCAGGGGAGCGCTCGTACATCGACGCGATCGCGAAACTCGTCGCTCCGGCTGACGAGGTCGGGCCGACGCTTTCAGGGGCGGTCGACGCCGTGCATACTGGCCGATTCGATGCGGCTCTTGCGCTCGCTCGCGACCTTCCTTCCACGGTCGAGCGAGCAGAGTTGCTCATGCGGTGTGCCATCGAGATCGACTCCCTCGACGCGATGCGCGTGGCCCGGTCCGCGGTGGACAGTCTCGATGAGGCCGACCGCCTGAGCATCACTGGGTCCCGGCTCTACTCGGTGTCATGGGAGCGGTTCGAGCGGATCCTCAGCGGAGCGACGGCGGAGCCGGCGCCTTCGAACTGGCGCGAGTGGTTCGAACGAGCGGCCTCGACCACGCCGTTTGATCTCGGACTCGAGATAGCCGAACGCTCCGTGGTCGAGTGGACCAGCGATGCTCTTAGCTCCGCGGACAGCCGTGCGATCTCAGACCTCCTGAACCAGGACCTCGACCCGACGTCCCTTCGGCAGATCAAGGATGCCCTCCCTCACTTCCTGCAGTTCATCGAGCGCGTCGCCGAGCCGACGGAGCACCGCTCGCTGCTCGACGACCTCTCAACGCTCCTCCTCATCGACGATGACCCGAGCGTCGCCGATATCGCCGTCACCGTCACCCTCATCGGAACCATCCTTGAGATCGGCACTGCGGCCGATCGGCGGCGAGAACTGGTCCACGACTTCATCGCGCTGCATGCCCGAGTCGACTCTGCCGCTCATCTAGATGCAGCCCTCGACCTCTTCGACATCGTCCTGACCTTCGCTGCCGCCGACACCGCACCACGCGAAGCGTCCTTCGCCATGCTGCTGAACGCCCTGCAGCGTTGGCGGCGCAGGGTCCGGCCCGATCAGTGGCTCATCGCTCGTGACCTTGCGGCCGAGGCAGGGGCAGCGGCGGCGGTGGGCGAACTCGTCCCAGCGGAAGAGGTCGAACTCGAGGACACCGGTGGCAGCCAGCGTGATGCACGGCGAGGCAAGACCGTGGCCATCTACACGCTGACGGAGTCCGCAGCCGTCCGAGCCCGAGACTTCCTGCTCCGGAACTTCGACGACGTTGATGTCGTGCTCTCCAGCGCTCGCGTCGCCAGCGACCAGTTGGCGAGCCTCGCTAAGTCCGCGGACGTGTTCGTCATCGCAACGCGAAGTGCGAAGCACGCGGCGACCACGTTCATCGAGGCACAGCGACCCCCGAACCGACCGCCTGCTTACGCGGCTGGTAAGGGTTCGGTCAGTTTGATCCGTGCTGCTCTGGCGGGAGTCACTCTGGCTGGGTGAGAAGTTCGGCGGCGAGTTCGAACCCGGTCGGTGCCCGGTCTCGGGTCGCCTCGAAGGACTCGCGGGCCTGGACGGCGGCCGGTCGGTCAGGTGAGATTCGCTCGGCGAACTGATCCATGGTGGTCAGGCCAGCGTCTCGTGCTCGACGCACCAA
>CALMIW010000178.1 GCA_937864275.1 uncultured Dehalococcoidia bacterium | reverse complement strand
TTCGAGACCTGCGTCACCAGCGACACGTTGATCGTGTTGATCTTCATGTAGTAGACGACGAAGGCGACCTTCGTGAAGTTCTCGGCATCGCAGCCGGGGCCTTCGCAATCGGAGTAGGCGAAGGCTTCGATGTCGACCTCGCCCGGGTCTTCCGACTCGTAGAGGACGCGGCTGATGCAGTTGTCCTGCGGGTCGTTGTTGATGTCGTCGGTCGGATCAGCGCCGCTGATCTCGAGCGTCTGGCTGACATCGCTGGTGTTTACGGAAACCCAGGCTTCGTCCGCGCCATGAATCTCGGCGTTCAGGCCGGCAACGAAGTTACCGGGGCCCGTGCCCTTGATGTACTGGACGTAGAAGTTGTTGAAGCCGAAGGTCACCTGCGGGTCGTAGAACGGGCAAGTGCCGTTCGGGGTCGGCCCGACGTCAGTGGTGTAGCTCGTGCCGGTCGCGCCGCCGTCGCCGGCGGGCAGACGCCAGTCGTGCTCGAGGATGATGCGCTGGCCAGCCCACGCCAGGAAGACCTGCTTCTCGGCGATGTTCTGGGTGAGCGTGATCCACACGGTTTCGTAGACGTCGTTGCCTTCGCCACTACCGAGCGGGCCGGGCTCCCAGCCATGGAAGACGATTTCGATGGTCTGGCCGGGCAGGCAGTCGCCGGGCTCGACATCGATCACCGGAGTGCCAATCACGTTGCCGCTGGCATCGAGGGTGGTGGTGCCACTGAGGAGGCCGTCAACGTCCGCATCGCAGCCGTAGACGTCGATTTCCCAGTTGACACCGGCGAGGCTCATCGGGCCTTCGGTGCTTCCGGCGCTGTTGGTGTGGCTGCCGCGGAAGATGTCGCTGATGTCGATATCGCCATCAGACGTGGTGAACTGGTACATGCCCGTCGCCGGGTTCAGGACCATGCCGTACGACTTGGTGACTTCCTGGGCATCGCCCTGGGAAGCGGATTCGATCGTCAGCTGGCTGTCTTCGAGGCGGTTCCATTCCTTGATGAGGGAACGGTTGACGCCGACCGTCTGGCCATTGGCGGGAGCGCCATTGCCATCGTTGTCGGTGTCCCAGCTCGCGTTGTACTGGAGGCCATTGGCGCCCACGTACACGATGTTGATCTGCTGGTCGCCGGCATCGGTGCTCACCCAGCTGATGCAGGTGGCGCCGTCGAGGCCGGAGTTCGCGTTGGTGCCGAGCGCGGTGCCGTCACCTTCGAAGATGCGGACGTCGGTGAAGTCCGGCTCCGTATCCGGGGTAGTGAGGTAGCCGCCGCCATTCGTGATGGCGATGTTGGCGAGGGTGATGCCCGGGATCAGGACCGGGGTCGCGACAGGGTTGTTCGCGAGCACGTCGGCGTCGTTGTTATCGATACCCGTGTTCTGGGCAACGAGACAAACGGTGTGGCGCGAGCCACGGACGTTGCTGTTGATTTCCTGGCGCGCGATCACGGTGCTGGTGTTGGCGGCAACACCGTCCGGGATGTGGCGGAGTTCCGGCACGGCGAAGACGCCGGCCGCAACGGTGCTCGCGGTGGCCGTGCAGTCGTCGGCGACGTCCGAGTCCGCGAGGTGCGTGTACACCGTGATGGTGCCGCCCGCGGTCGCGTCATCGCTGACAACAACCGTGTGCGTGCCGTCGACATTGTCGAGGGCAGTCGTCGGGGTGTTGGTCACGACGGTAAGGCCGGTGACCGCGAAGTCGGTGGCCGTGGTGCCGCCGGTGCGGGCGTCGCCCGTAACGCCAGTGGCGTCGGAGCAGTAGGTCAGGCCGGCCGGGATCACGATGGTCGTGGTCGCGTTCTGGCCCGCCGCAACGGTCGGGGTCGTGGCGGTCACACCAACGGCCGTGAAGGCGGCGGTCGTCTGACCCGCCTCGGCCGCGCCGTGGTTGCCGTTCGCGTCGTTGTAGGCGACGGTCACCTGGAAGCTACCGGCGCCGGTAACCAGGAACGAAGCGTTCGTGGTCGGAGCGGTGGCTACAGTGGTCGCAACGCCGTCGCCGGTAACGGTGACGGTCGCAGTGCCAGTGGTGCCCCAGTCGATGCCGCCGGTGACGGCGGCCAGCGTGGTGGCCTGGCAGTAGATGGTGTCGCCCACGGGAACCGTGGTCGTCGCACCAGTCGGCGGGTCTGCATCAACGGTGCCGCAGACGATCGTCGCGTCTGCACGCGCCGTGTCGTTCTGCAGGGAAACCGTTGCGAAGACCGCGAAGGCGGCAACGATCGCGATGAGCCACGCGATGCGCTTTCCGCCAACCGTCTGAGCAATTTCCTTACTCAAAATTGTTTACCTCTCCAGTCTGTTTGGCCTCGGCTATTGTGCGTTGGCCGTAGCTGGTCCGGGGTTTCTAGCCCCTCATTAATGGGTGTACCGGTACGTCCCGAAGGATGTCCGGTTCCGGACTCGCCCGGAGTTGCGGGCAATGCGCTTTGGGGGTGTCTTTCGGAGTCCGAAGACTCCCCTGTTGGCGAGGTTGCCCACTCGTCTGCCGCCTTGGCCTTGGCGCAATGCCGGGCGGGTCCGGGCTTTCCCTCTAGTTCGTCGAATCGGGTATCAGGTCGTTCTTCGTGGTGTGCGGTCCCCTGGGGCAAGCGGCCCCGCGCCGGGCGTCACGCCACGATGGCACGCCCTCCTTTCGTGGAATAAGTCTTCGATTCGAAAGCCCGCTCAACATAAAGCGGGTTCCTCTCGAGCGAGGAGAGGAACCCGGTTGAACGGGCAGTTTCGCGGTTCGCGTCCTTCGCAAGGAAGGAGGGGCTGGAATGGCTGTTCGCCAAGTCGCCTCCAGGAGTGGCGCGTACGCCATGCTCCCGCCCGGGCCAGGGGCCCCGGCGTTGGTAAAGTCTTGCGAAAGGTATCGATCGATCCACCAAGGGTCAATCTCCACATACGCCTAGATCGGGACGTCAAACCCCGAAGGGCAGACTCCCGTACGCGGTTTAGAACGCGTGAAGAGGGGCAAGGGTTAACGGCGAGTTTTCGAAAAGATCGGCGGGGTAACTGCCCGGGGCCCCCGAGCCGCGCGCGTCAGCAAGCGGTGCAGCGCCGAAAACGACTCCGAACGCCGCGTTCCGCACCCGCGCCGGTGGCACCCGCACCATGCCCGCCGGCCACGTCGCCAACGCCCACATCCCACCGCTCCCTTACGGTCGCGGCTCGCACGGGGCGGTGGGGGTTACGGGACGATGTACAAACTCGCCGAGCCGTCCGTCGGCAAACCCGGGCACTGGGGCGTCACTCGCGCCTTGCCGATTGCCATGTCCGCCGGGAGCGGCACCTGCCAGCTCACGCGGCCGTCCGCGCCCGTCGCCGCCAGGTTGCCCGCGGCCACCTGGTCGTTCCCTGCGTCCGTAATGGTGTACCCGCACATTTTCCCGGCCACTGCCGGCACCGTGATGATCGTCACCGCCACGGTCGAACCCGGCGTCGTCGTCTGCGGGAGCACGTTGGTCAGGATCTCCTGCACCACCGGCGTCGGCGTGGCCGTCGGGTACGGCGTCTTCGAAGCATTGGCATCGCACGAGGTCGCCTCGCTGAAGTCGAACGTCAGCACCGGCCCCAGTTCGACGCCGGAGGGCGCGCCCGTGGTGCTCGTGTGCTGGCGGCCCCAGAACGGCACGCCGCTGATCGTGGCGCTCCCGCCGAGCGGCTTGTAGATGCCGGAATCGGGCGGGTTGCCGCAGGCCAGCTGAAGCGCCGTCCGCGCCGAACTGATCAGCGCCAGGGTCTCGACCGGGGTGTTCGCCAGGCATGGCGTCGCCGGGAAGTAGGCGAGCATCGCTTCGCCGGCGGGAGACTGCGCGATCGCGAGCTCGATGCCGCCGCTCGCGGTCCGCTGGTAGCCCTGCAGGTACACGGTCATCTCCACGACCCGCGCTTCGAACGGGTCGATGCGTGCCGTGGCGTTCGTGATGCCGGCCGGGCGCTCCGCCATCAGGAGCTGGTTCACCGTCGCGGCCTCGGGCTCGCGGTCGAAACCGGCCAGCGCATCGGCAAGGACCTTCACATCGGTGCGAGGGCCCGCACAGCCGCCCGGCTGCGGGGTGGGTGTCGCCGTGCTCTGGCCGGGGACGAACACGCTGTCGTCGCCGGCCACTGCCGGGATGAACGCCCGCCGGACGAGAGCCGGCGCCGGTGAATCGGCCGCGGTGGCGAAGCCGAACGAGCCGGCGGCGAGGACGAGCCCGAGGAGCGCCAACCCGAGAGTGTTAAGTTTTCGCATTGGGGCCAGTTTCGGCGCGCAACGCCAAACAGGGAACCGGGTTTTCCCCGAGTTACGTAAAACACCGCCGGATCGGAAAGAGGCATAGACCGTGCGGCTTTGCCGGTAGCGCCGCCCTGCCCGGACACTGGAGCGATGCACGGCGTTGGACTTCGGGAAGTGGTCGCCCTCGGCGGCCTGGCGCTGGCGCTCGTCTTCGGCTTTATGTTCTTCGACCCCGGCTCCACCGACGGCAAGACCGATGTGCGCGCGACGCCATCGCTCGGCGAGCTCGTGCCCACGCCTGCTCCCCCGACGGCGACCCCGATCCCGGTGCGCGAACTGAAGGAACCGGGCGGCAACTGGTTCCTCGTCTACTACGAACGTTCCGCAAGCGGGCGCGACACCCGCTCGGCTGAAGGCTTCATCGAGCGGCTCACCATCGACGAAGCGGGCAAGCCCTTCCCGGACTTCACCGATGACGCCTGGCGAGTGGAGGCGAGCCAGCAACTCACCCTGGAGCCGGGCCGCTACCGCTTCACCCTCGAAACCGACGGCGCCGTCGCCGTCACCGTCGGCGAGAAAGTCGTCTTCGAAGCGAATGACGACGCATCGCCCCAGCGCCGCGACGTGGTGTTCGACCACCCCGGCGGGAGCCTCGCAATCCTTATTAATATGCGTGACACGGGCGGCCCGCTACGGCTCGACTGGGCCGATTAGCCGGAGCCGCTACGTCCCGGTGGGGAAGCGCCGCCCGCCGACCGTCGCCCTCAGGTAGACCAGCCGCCAGGCTATCGTCAGCGCCGAAACGGCCGCGAGGATGATGAGCGTCCAGTAGCACTGGCCCGCCACCGTGCCGATAGCGGCGATGAGCGAGCGCACGTCCCGGCTGGCGAGCCCGAAGATCGAGTCGAGGCGCCCGGATTCGATGACGTCGGGCAGGTCGGCTTCGATGCGGGCGCGGCTGTAGCTCACGATCAGCGCCGCCGAAAGCGCGACCATGCCGACGAACTCCGGGCGCGGATGGTCTTCGAAGCGGACGGCGAAAACCGTCATGCCGGCGAGCATCACGGCATCGGCGTAGCGGTCGGTCACGGCGTCGAACACGCCGCCGACCGAAGTAGCCAACTGCCGGCGAATCCGGTTGC
>CALMIW010000177.1 GCA_937864275.1 uncultured Dehalococcoidia bacterium | reverse complement strand
ACCGCGCTCCCGGGGGAACATCGATCCAGCCCCGAACATTCCCCCTCCTCCTCCCCCGTAGACCCCGCCTGCAAGCTCGCCGCTCGAGTTCCAGACTCCCACGCTGTGCGCCCATCCGAGCCGGTGGAGCGCTGTGTAGCCTGCAATCAGCGCCGGCGTAATCCACGTGCCATCGTCCGGCCGTACGGCGCAGGCCCGCATCACGTCCTCGAACGCCGCGTCCACGGTCACCGTGAACTTGCCCGAACGGATCGTCCTCCCCAGCCGCCGCGAGACGTGCAATCCGTCGAGGGGCACGATCGCCCGGGGGTCGGGCGAGAACCAGAGGTACTCGGAGTCTTCGTGCGGCCAGGGGAAAATGCCGGTGGCGTAGGCTGCAACGATCGTTGACGGCTCGAAGTCGGCGCCCTCCGCCAGCAGCCCGTGGGCCGGCTCCCGGCGCGGGTCGGGGAAGCCCCAGGGGCATGCGGGCAACGGTTGCGGGTCGCACGGTGTGCGCACCTCGATGGCGACTGGTGCGGGCCGCCCGCCGGAATCGCAGAGCCATGGTTCCACAGCCCAACCTTGCGCCAACGGCGGCCCCCACTGCAACGGCGGCGACACGCGTTGTCGCGGTGATGGATACTTTCGCCCGATGAAGCGAACGGTGTCCACCGCCTCCGAGGCACGCCGGAAGGTCGACCGCCTCCGAGCCCTGCGGGGTAGTCCCGGCCAGCTCCACGACTTCGCGATGCAAGTCATCGCCGAAGAGGGCAGTCCTGAGCTCGTGAAGCTTGCGCTCGAGTCGCTCGGCGAGCAGGTGCGCCCGGCCGACGGCCCTATCCTCCGGGCGCTCTACGAGGACTTCGACCGCGACGGGGCGAAGAGAGACCCCGGCGGCGACGTCCGGGTGGAGGTGCTGCGCGCCCTCTGGCACCTGCACAGCCAGGACGACCTTCCGCTCGCGCTCCATGCCCGCAACACCTCCGAACGGACGCTGCAGGCGAACGGGGAGATGATTCGCGCGGCCGGGCTCGCCCTCCTCGGTGTCCTCGACCCCGCCCGTGGCGCTGTTGAAGCCGTCCTCGTCCTCGGCCGCGACGACGCCGACCCGCCGCGGACATCCAGCACCATGACGGGCGAGCCCGCGCTCACCGCCGTCCGCCTCCTGGCCTCGCTTGGCGAGACGAGCAGCCTCCTGCTCTACGTGCTTTCGGGAAGTCCGCCGAATTCGGAAGTCACGGGCGAGGCGCTCCGCGGCCTCGTCTCCCTGGACCCGGCCATCCTCGAGCCGATCCTGATGGACCTCGCGCGGAGCGACGACGACGGGTTACTGGTGGCGGTCTGCGATGTCCTCGTCGAGTTGCCCGCGTCGCCCGGCACGGAGGCGCTCGTCCGCGTCCTCCTCGATTCCCCCTCGCGCGGCGAGGTCTACCAGTTCCTGGTTTCGTCCGTAGTCGCGAGCCGCCGCCAGGACCTTATCGCCATGGTCGTCGAGTCGCTCCCCCGGGAGATGTCGCAGAAGCGGCTGCGGTCGGCGCTGGAGGCGCTTCGCCTCGCACCGAAGACCGGTGCCCTGGAGGCGGCGCTGCTGGAGCTCGAAGGGCGCCTGGCAAAGCAGGCGCCTCCGCGTTAGTGCGAGCCCGGACCGGGCTCCTCAGAGACCTGTCAGCAGCCGGGTTCGCCATCGTTGCCGCAGCAGTTGCTTCGCGTGCGCGCCTTCTTCCAGTTGTTTCGCAGCAACAGCTTCAGCTTGGTCCCGAACGGCGCGTCGAACTCGCGCCAGTTGGAGACCACGTTTCCGAAGCTCGGGCGTTGACTGCTCACGCAAGCGCCGCCGTCGATGGGTAGAGCGTCGAGCGCGTTTGCTCGTACGCGGAGATCTCCGGCTCTTCCTGCAAGGTCAGTCCAATCTCGTCGAGGCCGTTGATCAGGCAGTGCTTCACGAACGGGTCGATCTGGAACGAGCGCGTCCAGGAGCCGTCCTTCGTCGTGACGGTCTGGGTCGCGAGGTCGACCACGAGTTCCGCCGAATTCAACTCCTCCGACCGCGAGATCAGGTAGTCGCAGTCTTCCTGCGGCAGCACCACCGTCAGCAGCCCGACCTTCGCGCAGTTGTTCCGGAAGATGTCGGCGAACGAAGGTGCGATGATCGCCTTGAGGCCCAGGTCTTCAAGCGCCCACGGAGCGTGCTCGCGAGATGACCCGCAGCCGAAGTTCGGCCCGGTGACCATGATCGGGGCGCCCTTGAACTCCGGGTTGTTCAGGACGAAGTCCGGGTCGTTCTTCCAGTCGTCGAAGGCGAACGGGCCGAAGCCGGTGCGCTCGATCCGCTTCAGGAACTCCTTGGAGATGATCTGGTCGGTATCCACGTCCGCCCGGTTCATCGGGATCGACCGGCCGGTGACGGTTTCGAACTTCTTCATGGGTTAGCTCCACTCCCGGATGTCGACGAAATGCCCCGCCGTTGGCGCCCGGGGCGCCCTCCGGGGGGTTTACCGGGTGGGGGCGCCCGCCCCGCCCCTGCCGCCCTTCGAAGTTGCGGTTGGAGGTGCTCGCGCAGCGTTCGCCGGGGAGGAGGATGTCGGGGGTCATGCCGAGGCACATCGAGCAGCCCGCCTCCCGCCACTCGAACCCGGCGTCCTTGAAGACCTGGTCGAGCCCTTCCTGTTCGGCCTGCAACTTCACGAGTCCCGAGCCGGGAACCACCATCGCCGTCAGCGTGCTGGCGATCTTGCGGCCCTTCACGATCGCGGCCGCTGCCCGGAGATCCTCGATTCGCGAGTTCGTGCAGGACCCGAGGAAGATGCGGTCGAGCTTGATGTCCTGGATGGCGGTGCCGGGTTCGAGGCCCATGTACACCAACGAACGCTCGGCGAGTTCCTTCGCCTGCGGGTTCGCGGCTTCGTCCGGCGAAGGTACGCGGCCGGTGACCGGGACGCTTTGCGCGGGGGTCGTCCCCCAGGTCACGTGCGGCTCGATGTCGGCCCCGTTCAGGTTCACATACGCGTCGAATTCCGCGCCCTCATCCGTCGGCAGGGAGCGCCAGGAGTCCAGCGCCTTCTCCCAGTCGGAGCCCTTGGGCGCGTGCTTCCGCCCTTCCATATAGGCGAACGTCGTCTCGTCGGGTGCCACCAGGCCGGCGCGCGCGCCGCCTTCGATCGACATGTTGCAGACGGTCATGCGGCCTTCCATCGAAAGGTTGCGGATCACTTCGCCGCGGTACTCGAT
>CALMIW010000176.1 GCA_937864275.1 uncultured Dehalococcoidia bacterium | reverse complement strand
TGCTCTCGTTCGTGGTGATCTCGATCCAGGCGAAGGGCGGCGTGCCGAACATGGAAGCCTCGATGTGCAAGATGTACGGCTCGGAGCTTTCGCAGCGCATCGCGCTGACGAAGATGCACGTGGCGGGCATGTACGGCCAGGAGCGGCGGGCGAGCGGGCTCCAGGACGAGCACGGCATCAACGCGGCGATGGAATACATGCAGACGGTCCCGGCGACGATTGCCGCCGGCACAAGCGAGATCCAGCGGAACATCATCGCGACGCGCGGCCTGGGGCTGCCTCGCGGGTAGAGCCGCGCCGGACATCGAATGACGAAACGCCCGGTCTTCGCCGGGCGTTTCGCTTTCCCACGGAGGCCCCCAGTGTCTGACCTGGTTTGGGCGCTCCTTCACGATCGAACAAGGGCTATCGCAGGTGGCAACGCACTCCGTACAGCATCGCGCCGGAATCTGTGCCGGGATGGCGCTGGCTGGTAAGGAAGCGCCCTTGCTGGACTCTATCGCCTGGTGCGCGCAGTTCCGCTAGCCGCCCCCAAGAGCGGGAACGATCGCGATTTCGGCGCCATCCGCAAGGGTGTTGTGGAGGGCCATCGGATAGACCTCGCCATTGATGGCGAAGGCCAGTTCCGGACGGATCCGGCCTTCTTCCACGACGCGGTTATAGAAGCCGGGGCAGCGGCTATCGACGGCGCGGAGGACGTCGCCGACCGTCGTGCCGGGAACTTCGAGCTTCGAAGCCCCGGCACAGGAGTCGCGGAGCGTGGCCGGGATGATGACGAGGACCACCTACTTCAGCCCGTTCAACTCCTCCACGATCCGGCGTGGCGAAATAGGCAGGTCGGTGAAACGGTGGCCGGTCGCATCGGCGATGGCGTTCGCGACGGCGGCGAGCGGCGGGACGATCGGCACTTCGCCGACGCCACGGACGCCGTAGGGATGGCCGGGGTTCGGGACCTCGACCAGGACGGTGTCGATCATCGGGACATCGAGGGCGGTCGGCATGCGGTAGTCGAGGTAGCTCGAGTTCACCATGCGGCCCGCCTCGTCGTAGTAGTACTCCTCGTTGAGCGCCCAGCCGATGCCCTGGACGACACCGCCCTGGATCTGGCCTTCAACATAGGCGGGGTGGATGGCCGTGCCGACATCCTGGGTTGCGGTGTAGCGGAGGATGGTGACCTTGCCGGTATCCGGGTCCACTTCGACATCCACTACGTGGGTGGCGAAGGCGCCTCCGGCCCCGCGAGCGAGGAGCGAGGCTTTGCCCGCGATTGGTCCGCCGGTGCGGGCGGACTGGGCGGCCATTTCCTTGAAGGTCAGTTCCCTGGTGGAATCCTTGAGGCTGTGGAGCCGGCCGGACTCGTAGACGACCTGGTCCTCGGGCACGCCCCAGAGTTTGGCCGCGCGGGCGATCATCTGGCGGCGGATGTCCATGCCGGCTTCGAAGACGGCGAGGCCGCTGGCAAAGGTGGTGCGCGAACCACCCGTGACATCGTTATGTCCGATTGAGTCGGTGTCGACGACGGTCGGCTTAATCGTTTCGTAGGGGATGCCGAGGGTTTCGGCGAGCTGCATGGCAAGGGAGGCGCGGGTGCCGCCGATGTCGGTGGAGCCTTCAACGAGGTTCACGGTCCCGTCGCTGTTGACGTTCGCGACGACCGAGGATTGCATGCCGCCGTTGAACCAGTAGCCAGAAGCGACGCCGCGGCCGCGGTACGGCCCCTCGATCGGGGACTTCCAGTGGGGCGAGTCGATCGCAGCCTGGACCGTCTCCTCGGCGCCAATGCGGGGGAACGAGATCCCGGTGATCTGCTTCGTCCCTTCCCGGGAGGCGTTCACCAGGCGGAACTGGAGCGGATCGAGGCCCTGCTTCTTGCAGAGCTCATCGATGACGCTCTCGATGGCGAAGGCGGCCGCGGGCGAACCCGGGGCGCGGTAGGCCGCAACTTTGGGCTTGTTGACGACGACGTCGTAGGCGTTCAGTTCGAAGGCATCGATGTTGTAGGGCGAGAGCATGGTCATCGAGCCGGCGCCGACCGGAGAACCGGGGAAAGCGCCCGCTTCGTAGCAGAGGGTGGCCTGGACGGCGGTCAGGCGGTCGCCCTTCACGCTCGCCTTCACCTTGATGTAGGTGCCGCTGGTGGGGCCGCTGCCTTCGAAGACTTCCGTCCGGTTCATCACCACCTTGACGGGATGGCCGGACTTCTTGGAGAGGAGCGCTGCAACGGGGTCGAGGTAGATGGGGAGCTTGCCGCCGAAGCCGCCGCCGATCTCCATCGGGACGACCTTGATGCTGGCGATGGGGTGCTTGAGCGCGTCAGCGGTGAGGTTGCGGACGGCGAAGGCGCCCTGGGTGCTCGTCCAGATGGTGATGGTGTCGTCGGAGTTCCAGTTGGCAGTGGAGTTGTGGGGTTCGATGTAGCCCTGGTGAACCATCTGGGTGGTGAACTCGCGTTCGACGATGGCATCGGCCTCGGCGAACGCGGCTTCGACATCGCCGCCGGCGAACTTGTTGTAGGTCGCGATATTCGAAGGCTTTTCGGAGAGTTCGCCCGTCATGAGGGTCTTCGTGCGGCGGTTCTCGTTGAGGAGGGGCGCATCTTCGCGCATCGCGTCGCGCACGTTGAGGACGGGCGGGAGGACTTCGTACTGGACCTTGATCTTGGCGATCGCCTCTTCCGCGACGTGGCCGTTGAGCGCCGCGACGGCGGCGACGGCGTGGCCGCGATAGAGGGCCTTGTCGGACGCGAGGATGTTGTCGAGGGCGTCCTTGAGGTTGACCGCGGTTTCGCCAAGGTCTTCCATCCTGTCGTCGGCGGCCGGGAAGTCTTTGGCCGTAATGATGGCGAGGACACCCGGATGCTTCTCAGCTTCGCTGGTATCGACGGAAAGGATGCGCGCGTGGGCGTGCGGGGAACGGAGGATGCGGCCATGAATGAGGCCGGGGAGATGGATATCGGCGCCGTACTGGGCCTTGCCGGTGACCTTTTCGGCGCCATCCGGGCGGATTGGACGGGTGCCAATCACCTTGTATTCGGGGCGTTCGACGGTGGTCATTACTTCGCCTCCTGCATTTCGGCGGCCGCGCGCTGGACGGCGCGGATGATCTTGTCGTAACCGGTGCAACGGCAGAGGTTTCCTGAGAGCCAGAAGCGGATGCGCTGCTCATCGGGGTTGGGCTCCTGATCGAGCAGGGCCTTGGCGGACATGATGAAACCGGGGGTGCAGATACCGCACTGGAGGGCTGCCTCCTGGAGGAAGGCATCCTGGAGCGGGTGGAGCTGGTCGCCGTGGGCCAGACTTTCGATGGTGTCGACGGTACGGCCCTGGGTCTCCACGGCGAGGACACAGCAGGCGTTCACGACGCGACCGTCGAGGTGGACGGCACAGGCGCCGCAGTTGCCGTTGTTGCAGCCTTCCTTCGCGCCTGTCAGGCCGATCTCGTCGCGCAGGACCTCGAGGAGGCTCTGGCGGGGTTCACAGAGGAAGTCTGTCTCAACGCCGTTGAGGATGGTGCTCACATGAGTACGGGACATGGGTTAGCGGCTCTCCCGGATGCGATTGAGCGCGCCCTCGAGCGCGCGGACGGTGAGGACTTTCGCAAGGTGGCGGCGCTGCGCGATACCTCCTCGCATGTCTTCGATGGGCGAGGCTGCGGCTGCGGCGGCCTCACCGGCGGCGGCGAAGGATTCGGCGTTGGCCGGCTTGCCGACGAGGGCGGAGGCCGCTGCCGGGACGAGAATGGGGGTGGCAGCGACGGCGCCCAGTGCGACCCGGGCGGCGGTGATGACGCCCGAGTCATCGAGCGCGAGCGCGACCCCGGACGAGGCGACGGCGATGTCCATTTCGTTGCGCGGGATGAACCGGTGGTAGAACGCGCCTGAGTTGGGGGCCGGTGCCGGGATTCTCACGCGGAGAAGGATCTCCCCGGGCTGGAGGGTGTTGCGGCCGGGGCCAGCGAACAGTTCCTCCACGGGGATCTCGCGAGTGCCATTGCTGGAAGCGATGACGACGCGGGCGCCGAGGGCCATGAGGGCCGGCGAAGAATCCGCGGCGGGGCTGGCATTGCAGAGGTTGCCGCCGAGGGTTGCCCGCGACTGGATGGCGATGCCGCCGATGATGCTGGCGCAGTCGACGAGGGCGGGGAATCTGCGACGAATCTCGGGGTCTTCGTAGAGGCGGGCGAGCGGCGCCGATGCGCCGATTTCGAGGACTCCGTCATCGGTGATGCGGTAGGCCATCAGCTCGGGAATGTGCTTGAGATCGATGAGCTGGTCGCAGTGGCGGCGACCTTCGCGCAACTGGACGATGATGTCGGTCCCGCCCGCCAGCAGCAGCGACTGCTTGCCGTTGCCGAGAGCGGTGAGCGCCTCGCCCAATGAGCGGGGCGCCAGATAGGTAAAGGAATCCATGGACCATCCTTGTGGAGGGAAGCGGGAGCCCGCGCAGCGGCGGGGCGCGTATTCCCGGAAATCATAGAGCGCGCCGCATGGGTTGTCTTGAACCGATGCCGAAGCATGCCGCCGGCGACATGGGTCGTTGACATGCTGCATATACTCCCGCATCCCTTCCATGAGATGGAGCTCCGCATGACTACGATCGAAACCGCCTCGATCGACACTGCCAATTCCAA
>CALMIW010000175.1 GCA_937864275.1 uncultured Dehalococcoidia bacterium | reverse complement strand
GCAACCAGCCGCCGGCCTCACGCCTGTAAACAACGGTAGTGAGAACTACAGCTAGGCCGGCTTGCGGGCGCGGAGCGCGTACATCTGGGGCATGTTGGGCTCGCCCTCGCGGACGTAGAAGCGGCGGCCCGGCCCTTCGACGGCGCCTTCGAAGCGGGGGGTGCCGTTCGAGTACGGGTACTCGCGCAGGACTTCGAGGACGAGGCCGGCATCGATGAAGGCCGTCACGACATCTCCGATGCTCCAGCAGAACTCGCTCGTCACGACGGGGTTCTCGAAGTCCTTCACGCCTTCCTGGTAGCCCCAGGGGACGAGGCCCTCGCCCGCGAATGCTACGTAGTCGCTGATGCCGGTGCCATCGGACTGCGGCTCTCCGTGGGTGAAGTACGGCCAGTCGCGCTGGCCCTGCTCGTTGTACATGAGGCCGACGGGATGGAACTCGACGATCGAGACAGTGCCGCCGGGGGCGAGAATCTTCGCGACCTGTTCGGCCCAGAAGCGGAAATCGGAGAGCCAGATGAGGGCGCCGTAGGAGGCGAAGACGCGGTCGAACTGGTCGCCGCGGGCGACGGCCTCTTCAAGCCAGTCGTAGACATCGGCGCGCACGAAGGTCGCCGGGATGCCAGAGTCGGCGGAGAGCTTGCGGGCGTAGTCGATGGCTTCATCGCTGATGTCCACGCCCGTGGCGATGGCGCCGAGCGCGGCGAGCGAGAGGGTATCGGGCCCGGCGTTGCAGAGCAGGTGGGCGAGCCGCTTGCCCTTGAGGTCTTCGAGCATCTCGAGTTCTTCGGGGAAGACGGTGGAGCCGCCATCGCGAAGGAACTTCGCCTGGTCTCCCTTGTGGCTGTTGTGCGCCGCGGTGGCGAGATTCCAGGAGAGGCGGTTCGTTTCGTGGATGTCCTTGCGCATCCATCCAGTGAATCAGGAATCCGGTGCGAGGCCAATCTCCGTTCCGTGACGCGCTTCACGCTTCGGCGCTGCGCAGCCCCACACGCTCGAAGTTATCGACCAGCAACTCGGGGATCGGGCTGCGCGCGGACCCGCGAGAGTTGATCGCGCGCGACATCGTGACGGTGCGGACGCGGTAACCGAGGCCTTCGTACAGCCCGCGCACGAATTCGTGGTCCGAGTTGGAGAGCATGGCCGCGACCCCGCGGGCAGTGAGCGATTCGAAGGCGTCGCGGAGGCGAAGCTGGTCGGCGCGGCCGAAATCGGCGCGGGTGTAGCCGGTGAAGTTCGCAGTGGCGGTGAGCGGGTGGTAGGGCGGGTCGAGGTAGACGAAGTCGCCGGGGACGGCGGCGGAGCAAGTGGCGGCGAAGTCCTCCGAACGGAGCTCGGCGTGCTGGAGCGCATCGGAACAGGCGCCCAGCAACTGCTCATCGAGGATGCGCGGGTTCTTGTAGCGGCCGTGGGGCACGTTGAAGCCGCCGCTGGCGTTGACGCGGAAGAGCCCGTTGTAGCAGGTCTTATTCAAGAAGATGAAGCGCGCGGCCCGCGCGGCCGGGGAATCGCCCTGGTCGGCGCGCACCTGGTAGTAGAAGTCGCGGCGCCCGTCGGCGTCCTCGGCGAAGTAGGCGGAAGCGAGCGAGGAGAGGGCGGCGACCAGCGTGTGCGGCTCGTCGCGGAGGACGGTGAAGGTTTCGATAAGTTCGCTGTTGGCGTCGTTGAGCAGCGCGGGGAGGCGGGGGCGTGATTCGGCGAAGGCGAAGAAGACCGCGGCGGCGCCAGCGAACGGTTCGACGTAGCGCGCAATGCCCGGCGGCGCGGCGGCGAGGATCTGCGGAGCGAGTTTCGCCTTGCCGCCTGCCCATTTCAGGAACGGCCGTGCCATTGCACGAATTGTGAAGGACGGGATCCTCCCGCGCGAGAACGGGGTGCGATCTTCCCCATCCCGCACAGATGTTCTAAGCTCCGGCGATGCCCACACCGTCAGCACCCGTCGCCGAGCCGCAGCCTTCGCCCGCACTGGACGCGGCGCGGAAGGTATTGCGCGACGTCTTCGGGTACGGGGAATTCCGTCCGGGACAGGCGGAAGTGATTTCGGCGGTGCTGGCCCGGCGCGACACGCTGGCAGTGATGCCGACCGGCGGCGGCAAGAGCGTCTGCTACCAGGTGCCGGCTCTCCTGAGGGAAGACGGACTGACCCTGGTGGTTTCGCCGCTGCTGGCACTGATGAAAGACCAGGTGGACGCGATGCGGGCGATGGGAGTGCCCGCCGCCGCGATCAACTCGACGGTGTCCGTCGAAGAACAGCGGCAGGTGCTGGCGGCGGCGGGCGAAGGCACGATTCGCTTGCTTTATGTCGCTCCGGAGCGCTTCGGCGCCGGCGGGTTCATGGCGGCGTTACGGAGCCTGCGGGTCTCGCTGCTGGCGATCGACGAAGCGCACTGCATCTCGCAGTGGGGGCACGACTTCCGCCCGAGCTATCGCGACCTGGGCGCGGTGCGCGACCGAATCGGGTCGCCGCCGATCGTGGCGCTGACGGCCACGGCGGACCCGCGCGTGCGGGAGGACATCGTCCAGCGACTCGGGCTCAAGCAGCCGGAGATCCACGTGGCCGGGTTCGACCGGCCGAACCTGCGCTTCGAGGTCGTCCGCGTTTCCACGCTGAAGGAGAAGTTCGAGGGGATTTCGGCTCAACTGCGGGCACTGAAGGACGAGTCGGCCATCGTCTATTGCGGGACGCGGAAGCGGGTGGAGGAAGTGACGGACTCGCTCCAGCGCGCGGGGATCAAGTGCGCGCGGTACCACGCGGGCATGGAAGACTCGGACCGCAAGCGCATCCAGGACGCGTTCGCACGCGACAAGCTGCGGGTGATCGTTGCGACGAACGCCTTTGGCATGGGGATCGACAAGCCGGACGTACGGGCGGTGATCCACCACGACATGCCCGACTCGCTGGAGTCGTACTACCAGGAAGCCGGGCGCGCGGGCCGGGACGGCGACCCCGCGACCTGCACGCTTTTCTACGCGGGCCGCGACCGGGGCCTGCGGGAGTTCTTCATCGAGATGGCCCACCCGGAGGCGTCGCGCGTCGTGGAGGTCTACCAGCAACTGGTTTCGTTCGGGGGGAACCGGGTGCACGTGCGGGAAGTGATGCGGGAGAACGACGAGCCGGGCATCAACGCGGCCATCCAGTCGCTCGTGGAGTCGGGGCTTGCCGCGCGGGCCGGCTACTCGGTGTGGGCGACGCGGTTCGACGGCGAGGCGGACATCGACACGGCGAGCCTGGAAGCGCACCGCGAGCACTCGTTCCACAAGCTCGACGCGATGGAGAACTACGCTCGCTCGCGGACCTGCCTGCGGGCACGCATCCTGGACTACTTCGGCGATGCGGTGCACGAGCCTGCGTGCGGGAACTGCGGGCCGTGCATTTCCGGGGGTGAGACGCACGAAGAAGCGACGACCGCTGCCGAAGACTCGCTCTTTCGCGAACTGCGCGAAGCACGGAAGGCGCTCGCAGACCGCGACGGGGTCCCGCCTTTCGTCGTATTCAGCGACGCGACGCTGCGCGACATGGCGAAGAAACGGCCGCGCAACCGGATGGAGATGCTCTCGGTGAGCGGCGTGGGGCAGGTGAAGTTCGAGCGGTACGGCGAAGCGTTTCTCTCGGTGATGCGCGCAGCCACCGCGCCGCTGCCGGAGCGGAAGACCCTGTATTCGAGGACCACGAAGACGGCCGACGGCTCGAAGCTGACCCCGTCGCTGCGGGAGACACTCTCGCTGTACGAAGACGGCATTCGCGACGTGCGGACGATGGCGCGGGCGCGGGCACTGTCGCCCTCGACAATCGCCAACCACCTCGGGCAACTTCTGATGTACGGAGCGATCCCGGACCTGGACGGGATGGTGGAGCCGGAGAAGGTCGCGCTGGTGCAGCGAGCCACGAACGGCCAGCCCATCGGTTCGATCGGCGCGCTGAAGCAGCAACTGGGGGAGCAGGTGACTTACGAGGACCTACACCTCATCCGGGCATGGCTGGCGCGGAAGTAGGGCGTCAGGCGTCAGGCGCCAGGAGCGGTACCAGCTCTTCGAGCGAGTCGATTTCGTGGTGCGGGACGGGTGCACCGGGCGGCGCGGGCCGGCCACGGCGGAGAACGGCAGTCATGCCGAGGGCGAGGGCTGGGGCGATGTCGTTTTCGTAGGAGTCGCCGACATGGGCGGCCTCTGATGGCTGCACACCGAGCTCCTGGAGGGCGGCCTCGAACGGAATGTGGTGGGGTTTGCGCCAACCACAGGTCCAGGATGTGACGATCGTTTCGAAGACATCCGGGATGCCCTGACGGCGCATCTCCGCAGCGAGCGAGTGTGCCGGTTTGGGGTTGTTGCTCACCGCCCCGATGCGGATACCGGAGGCGGCCAACTTCTCCAAGGCTGCCGGGACTTCGGCGAACGGTTGAACGCCGAAGTGATGAAAGGGCACATCGTTCAGGACATCGAAGATGGCCTCAGCCATCCTGTCGTCGGCGCGGTGTCCGAACCTGGCAAGGGTCAGTTCGAGCGCCGGATGCCATGCCGGCTCGCGGCAGTCGGGCGTGGGCGGATTGAGCAAGCGGCGAAGGTCTTCGAAGAACGCCGTGACGAACGCGGCCGGGTCGCAGGCGAATCCCCAGCGCCGGAAGTGCGGTGCAAGCCCGCCCGCCTGGATGGCGGTGACGTTGGACCACTCGAATTCGGGATTGGCTTCCGCGCCGCCCATGCTCCAGAGCGTGCCGTCGAGGTCGAAGAGCACTGCCCGGATGGTCACGGCAGTACGCCTCAGGCCAGGCCGAAGAGGGCGTCGAGGCCGACGACCAGCCCGTCCAGCTTCATCACTTCGCGCGTAGCGGCGACGACACCCGGCATGAAGGAGTCGCGGCCGGTGGTGTCGTGGCGGATGGTCAGCGTCTGGCCGAGGCCGCCGAAGATGACCTCCTGGTGGGCGACGAGGCCGGGGAGGCGGACGGAGTGGATCGCGACGCCGCCGTATTCCGCGCCGCGAGCGCCGATAAGCGGCTCCTTCTCGGACTCAGGGTGGATGAAGTCGCGATCACGGCCGGCGCGCATCATCTCGGCGGTGGTTTTCGCGGTTCCGCTGGGTGAGTCGACCTTCTTGTCGTGGTGGAGCTCGATGATCTCGGCGTTATCGAAGAAGCGCGCCGCCTGGCGGGCGAAGTGCATCATCAGCACAGCGCCGATCGCGAAGTTCGCCGCTACGACGACGCCGGTCTTGCGGACGGCGGCTTCGGCCTGGAGCCACGCCATGAATTCGTCGCTCAACCCGGTGGTGCCGATGACCATGCGAACCCCGCGGGCAATACATGCCTCGGCGAGGGCCGGCGTCCAGGCCGCGTTCGTGAAGTCGATGACGACATCTGGTTTGAGCTGGTCGCAGGCCGCCGCGGCATCGGCGAACAGCGGGATGCCTTCGAGTACGCCC
This sequence comes from uncultured Dehalococcoidia bacterium, assembly GCA_937864275.1. GTDB lineage: Bacteria > Chloroflexota > Dehalococcoidia > Tepidiformales > Tepidiformaceae > Amarobacter. Next base: position 590 of record CALMIW010000175.1, on the reverse strand, counting down.
TGCTGGGCGAGTCCATCGACGTAGCCGACGGGCGACATACCGGGTTCGGCGAGGACAGCATCGGCGACCTGGCGGCCCATGCGCCCGGAGCCGGAAACGAGCACGCGGGTATCAGTCATAGGCGGGTAGTGTACCTCGCCCGGGTGGCGTTCTCGACCGTGGGGGCGGACGAAGCCGACCGGGACATGCCGGGCGTTGCCAGGACGGCAGAAGCCACCGTGCGGGACATGCGCCCGGAGCCGGCCACGAGTACGCGAAGGTCTCCCATTTGGCGGGCAGTGTAAGCGGCGAGGTCACGCCTCAAGCGTGACGGTGCCGGCCGAGCCATCGACGGTAATGGTGGCGCCCTCCGGGATTTTGCGGGTGGCCTCGCGGGTACCGACGACGGCGGGGATGCCGTATTCGCGCGCTTCGATCGCGGCGTGGCTGATCATCCCACCCGCATCGGTCACGACCGCGGCGACGACGGCGAAGTAGGGGCTCCAGGGCGGGGAGGTGGAGGGACAAACGAGGACGTCGCCATCCTGGAGTTCTTCGGCTTCGGCGAGGCTGGTGACGACGCGAGCGCGGCCGCGGACGACGCCGCCGCT
>CALMIW010000174.1 GCA_937864275.1 uncultured Dehalococcoidia bacterium | reverse complement strand
GTTTGCCCTACGCCGCATCGAGAGGACGTGGTCTGGAGGGCGGCCGGAGCGGTCCTCGCATCGGACCACACGCGATGCTACCTCAAGACGACGCCCGAGCCGCTGCTGGAGCGGCGGGGACCATTCGGTACGGTCTGGCGGGCAGCCATCCCCACCGGCCGCATCTCACTAATGGAGTAGAACGCAATGTACCGACACCTGACCCCGCAGGAACGCATGGACCGGATTGCCAGGCTGCTGCTTCGCGCGATTGCCCTGGACGATCGATGGCCCGACGCTACCGAGCACACCTCGGCCCCAACTCCTCCGGACGACGATCCAAATGGCGAGCGTCCGTCGCCGTCACGGCGAGGCGATGACAGGCGCTCAACCTGAATTTTCCGCGCCGCCGGTTGCGCCGGGCGCGTGAGCTAAGGATTCTAAGCGTGGGGCCGCACACGCCGATCGCGGCCGGGAGGTCTAGCCGATGCGCTGCGCTATCTACACCCGTGTTTCCACGGACGAACAGGCCAGGAGTGACTACAGCTCACTCGACCGGCAACGCGAACTCTGCGCGTCGTATGTGGACCTCCACCGCGAGGATCACTGGAAGGTGACCGAGGTCTACGAGGATGGCGGGTACTCCGGGAAGGACATGAACCGGCCGGCGTTGCAGAGACTCCTCCGCGACTTCACGAATGGGAAAGTCGACGCAGTCGTTACCTACAAGATCGATCGGGTTTCCCGCTCACTGAAGGACTTCTATGACTTCTGGGAGCTCCTGCAGGAACACAAGGTGACGTTCGCATCTGCCACGCAGCAGTTCGATACGTCCACTTCCGCAGGCATGCTGATGCTCAACATTCTGCTGAGCTTCGCCCAGTATGAGCGGGAGCTGACTCGCGAACGCACGCTCAGCAAGATGGCCGGACGGGCCGAGAGGGGATTGTGGAACGGAGGGATGGTGCCGATCGGCTTCGACTATTGCGCCGAAGGCAAGGCGCTGACGGCGAACGAGCGGGAAGCCGAGATCGTGCAATTCGCCTTCGAGCGGTTCATCGAAACAGCCTGGTCGCAAACGAAGCGAACAGCCGCGGCTACCGAACGAAGAAGCGCCAGGTCGTGGCGCGTGATGGCGCGACCAAGGAGATCGGCGGCAACCGGTTCGACGAGGACACCGTCAAAGCGATCATTCGGAACCCTTTGTACAAAGGGGTTATCCGCTATGACGGCAAGCTCTTCCCGGGAACGCACTCTCCGATCGTGGCGCCGGAGACGTGGGACCGCGCAAACCAGTACGTGGGGCAGGCCCGTGAGGATGACGGC
>CALMIW010000173.1 GCA_937864275.1 uncultured Dehalococcoidia bacterium | reverse complement strand
ATACCCGCTCGCTCGCTCCGTGGCCTGGTGCCACACTTCCGCACCAACAACGCCAAGGTCGACCTTCTCGGCCCGGTCGGCCGGCGCTGCGTAACGGAACCCAGACTCCTCTATTCGAATGGCAGCAGTCCCACGGTTGCCTTGATCCGTCGGAATGTACGTGAGGATTGCCAGCTTTAAGGCGTTGGGGATGTCCGAGGGGCCAAGCTGTGAGTCCACCGACGCAAGCGCGTAGCCGTCCGGAACGCGAGCCGGGACCTTGACCTCGAACCCTACGCGTGCCGATACCGCAGCGAGGGCGTCGTCGGCCTGAGCTGACGCGACGACCAGACCTTCCTCGCGGACTTCTATTTCCGCCGCCTCTCCGGTACGAGTTTGAACGAGAAGAGCTGCGGAAGCGACGGCGATGACCGCGACTGCCGCACCGAGGACGATCGAATTTCGCTTTTTCATCTTCTGTGACTTCTTTCGGTCAATTCGGACCATGAATTACAACTATGGACGATTTGTTGCATCCGCCAGAGTAGAGTCCCCACTGCGCGAGCACATAGGGGTTATAGGACGGATTGTCGTAGTTAAGATTCTTAGCCGGATAGAACACGACTCCGGTAGTAAAATCAGTCCCAAGCGGTTCGATATATGACTCTGTATTATTGGAGTCATACCCGTCGACGAGCCAAGCGGCTCCCCAAACGAAGGATTGTGCAGAATCTTCCCAGGCATTCGACTGGCTGATCTGCGTGACTTCGACGACGTCTTGGGTGTAGTAGCCGTAAAATGACAGATTCTCGCTATGACTCCAGTCGTAGCCAGAAGTGTTGCACACGGCGTGCCCAGATGGTCCGACGTAATGAGGGCCAGAATAGCCAACATAAGGGTAGACGTGCGGAGTAACGTCCGCCAAGGCCCCGTGGACAACCACAACTCCGAGAACCGAACCAACCACGAGGCCAAGCCAGCGGACCCGTTTAAGTGCTTGCATTTTCGCGTCCTTAAAAGGTGTCACCCCGGACGGTAGCGCATACTCTCTCTCGCCCATCACCCACCTTTCGTACCCCAATCACCCTACCTCCCGTACCCTTCCTGCCCGACGCCGCCTTGTTCGGCGCACCAGGCGAGCCGTTCGGCGGCGCTGGCGCGCCACCAGCGCCCCAACTCCCTAACGTTGCGCAGACCGGTTTGTTCTTCAGGTCCTCAACGATGCTGCGGACGCCGTCGTAGGCGAGGCCCAGGTGCTCGGCCGCTTCGCGTTCGGTGTGGCCTTCGGCCAGCTCGCGCAGCACGCGCGCCCGGCTGAACGTCAGCCAATCCCATTCCACGCGTTCCCTCGTCTGTAGCACCGGGTGCCGCCTCCTAAGTGCGTGTGGAGAGAGAGAGTCCCGCCCTCGGGTCCGGCTCCACGCGGGCAGGCTAGTAATGCGGGGTGGGCTCGTCAACGCGGTCATTGTAAATTCGGATGCCCGCGGCAAAGCTGAGCCGGAAGCCGCCAGTCGCGCTATCATCGGTACGTTATGACGCGCTGGATATTCATGGTCGCCGCCGCTGCCTTCACACTCACCGGCTTCGCCGGGCTCCGTCCTGTCGGGATTGCCGCGCTCGCGGGCATTGGTTGCTGGCTACTACTCCGCATCCGCCGCTTCCTCCGCAGGCGCGCTGCCCTGCGCACCATCGAAGGCCTCCGCTCCCTCCCACCCCGATGACTTCGAAGCCGAGGTCGCCCGCTAGCCGCCGCGGCTCAGAGTTGCTCCCAAGACACCAAACACCAGTAGAAGACTAATCAGCCCTCCGGCACCAATGAGTAGAACCCGTCGCCAGTTGATTTGCTTCATGGTTGCCTCCTCAGCGATGGCGTTGCGAGGTCCAAGCGAACCGATGCGAACCAGTTCGCTTGGACTAAGGTTACTCGATCCAGGCCACCCGCTGGGCCGGTCGGATGTCAATCGCCTGCCACGATCTATGGGTAAAAGTCGAAGTATGCCGTGCAGTTGCCCCAAGCATCGATTTGATGCCACATATGATCGGAGCTGATCTGAATCACTGGCCAGTACGCCGCCAGCCAGAGTTCAGCATCAGCATCTGAGTAGGCGTATTGCTCCCCCACGTTGGATAGCCACTTATCGACGCTTCGCCATTCATAGCCCGCACCATCGAACTTCTGGGTTGAATTCGATGCGCCCCAAGTTGTCGAGTAGTTGTAGTTCCAAGAGGTCGTGAGTTTGACCCATGCTTCAAAGGGATAGACGGGTATGCCCCGAGCCATCGTCGCCTGGCAACTGCCGAAGGGCATACTGGCGGCCGACGCGTCGCCATAGGAGGGCGGAATGGCCGGTACGCGCGGGGCCGTCTTCGGCGCTACGCGGGGCCCGGTCAACGAAGCTTCGACTCTGATATTTCCACCAGTGTTGGGGATCTCCGCTGCCCAAAACAGACTACTTTCGTCGAGCTTCGGGCTCTGCACCCGGGAGAAAGTCGTCCCATCCTTTCGTTGGATTCGCTTCAGTTCGCCTCCGCCCGCCAGCTGGGTGGTCTCAACGACGCGCTCGGTCGGTTCGTCCGCCTTGGCAGAGCCACCGACGAATGGCAAGTTGGACGTCATTAGAATCGACATCAATCCGGCCAGCAGAACGGAAAGTACCAACGAACGCCTTGGGCGTCGTCGCATAGGGGTAAGCATTGGTTGTCTTCCTGATTGGTATTCACGCATGGTCGACTCTCGCGCAATGACGAATATGTCTTCATGTGCCGCGCAAGTCAGCCCACCGCCGGTACCCTAATCACCCTACTTCCGTACCCTTCCTCCCCGACGCCCGCCAGTACGGCGCACCAGGCGAGCCACGCTCCACGGTTCTCGCGCCACCAG
>CALMIW010000172.1 GCA_937864275.1 uncultured Dehalococcoidia bacterium | reverse complement strand
GCGCCTCCGCGAGGAGGTCTGGTCGTTCGGCGAAGGGCTCCGCCAGCTGTTCTCGCGCCAGCGGCTGCTCCAGATCTGGGGCTGGGCGTGGGGGGCGTGGATCGGAGCCTTCGCGATCAACTACCTGCTCATGAAAGCGCTGCACATCGACGCGCCAATCGCGGTGGCGGTCCTGCTGACGTGCACCACGAACCTGGCGATGCTCATCCCGTCGTCGCCGGGATACGTGGGAGTGTTCCACGCCGCGGCGACGCTCTCGCTCTTGCCTTTCAACGTGGCGAGCGGCCCTGCCCTCAGCTTCGCGATCCTCGCGCACCTCGTGAACGTGGTGCCCGTGAGCCTTATCGGCGCGGCGTTCCTCCTGCTCGGACGAGAGCAGATCAGCCTGAATCTCCGTGCCCTGCGAGGACAACAAGCGGCCCAGGCGGCCGAATCGGATGCCGCCTAGCCCCAGAGCTCCTTCGCCTGCTCCCGCAGTTCCGCGCGGAAGTCCGGGTGGGCGATAGAGATCAGTTCCTCCGCGCGCTGGCGATGGTTCTTGTCCAGCAGCCGGGCGACGCCGTACTCGGTAATGATGGTGTCCGCCAGGTAGCGCGGGACGGTGATGAGCGTGCCCGCGTCGTGCTTGGCGACAACCTTCGAAATCGAGCCTTCCATCGCAGTCGAGCGCATGACGGTAATCGCACGGCCGTCCTTGCAGAGTGCGGCGGAGAGATGCGTATCCGGCTGGCCGCCGGTGCCGTTGACCATGTGGCCGCCGAAGCGATCCTCGCTGGCGATCTGGCCGAGGAGATCGACCGCGATGGCGCTGTTGATCGAAGTCATCTGGCGGTTCTGGGACATGAATGCCGGGTTGAGGATGTTCTCGGGCATGTGGAGTTCGAACGCCGGGTTGTCGGTGATGATCTTGTAGTCCTCGCCGTCGCAGCCGCTCCAGGCGACGGCGACCGCCTTGCCCGGGAAGAGCGTCTTGCGGGAGCCATCGACGATGCCGCGGGCCCAGAGCTTTGCGAGGCCCGGCGAGCCGAGCTCGGTGTGGACGCCGAGGTGCTTCGCGTCATCGAAGGCGCCAGCCAGGAACATCAGCGAACTGGGCTGGCCGACGCCGACCTGGATGGTGTCGCCGTCGCGGATGAGCGGGCGGAGGTTGTCGGCGATGCCCTGGGCAGCAGGATCGACTTCGACCATGCCCAGCGAGGTCCTCAGCAACTCGGGCGGGAACGCATGGAACATGGCCTCGACGAGGGCGAGTTGCTCGTTCACGGTCTTGCCGAGGAGGTCCAACAATTCGCTGCGGAATTGTTCGGGAGCGAGCGTGCGCACGCGCTCCTCGACAGCGGCGCGGTCGACCTCCTTGATGGCGCCTTCGATGAAGGTGTCGATCTCGCTGACGTGCATCCAGACGTCGCCGTGAACCTTCGACATGTTGGGGTCGACGATGGCGATGGTCCTGGCACAGCGCTTCGCATAGGACTTGCGCATCCACATGTGGGGGCCGAAGTGGACGTAGCCCTGCTCGTTCGGGGGGCTGCAGGGGGTGAGGAAGACATCGGGCATCCGGGCTTCCTCACGCCCGCTGTCGAAGGCTTTCATGCCGAGCATGAAGGTGTTCGGCAGGTAGGTGGAGATCTTGGCGTCGTGCGAGGGGCGCATCGCATCGCCGATGAAGATCTCGATTTCCTTTTCGCCACGGACGATTTCCGGGTTGAACATGTCCGGGTTGTTGGGTGCGAGGGTGCGGAAATCGACGCGGCCCAACTGCTTCGCGCGGTTCACAAACGCCGTGACGAGCGGCGCGGGGCAGAGGATGGTGATCGAGACGAGATCGCCGTCCTTGATGGCCTCACAGGCCTGGTCGGCGGTTTTCAGGCGCGACTGGTACTCATCGCGCCAGTTCTGGTAGCGGACGCTCACGTGGCTCACCCCGGTCTTGATATCGCTCGGGCGGGATTCTACGTGGATCGCCGCGAAGACGCCGGGGTGCTCCCGTTTCGGGGCTCTGCTAGAGTTCGCCAGCGTTCAGAGAGGCGTGAACCAACAAGCCACGGAGGTACACGTGCAGGCACTCGACAACGTGAGGATCCTGGACCTCACGCAGCACATCGCCGGGCCTTATGCGACCCGGTTGTTCGCCGATTTCGGCGCCGACGTCATCAAAATCGAGAAGCCGGGCGGCGACGTCACCCGGACGATGGGTCCCTTCAAGGGCGGCGACCCGCACCCGGAGAAGAGCGGGCTCTTCTTCTACCTCAACTGCAACAAGCGGTCTGTGGTCCTGGACTTGAAGACCGCGGCGGGGAAGGAAGCACTCGGGGCGCTTGCGAAGACGGCCGACATCGTTTTCGAAAGTTACGCTCCGGGCACCCTCGAGCGGCTGGGCATAGGGTACGAGTGGTTCAGGGCGATCAAGCCATCGCTGCCGGTCGTCTCCATCTCCAACTTCGGCCAGGACGGCCCCTACCGGGACTATAAACTGACCGACCTCACGCTCTACGCCTTCGCCGGAGAGATGTACTCGATGGGCGAGACCGACCGCGAGCCGGTGAAGATGGCAGGCACCGCCGCGCTCTTTGAATCGGGTTCGGCAGTGGCAGTGGGGGCCATGGGCGCCCTGTTCGCTTCCAAGCGCCACGGCATCGGGCAGCACGTGGACATTTCGCTGGCCGAGACGCACTTCGGCGGAGTGGACCGGCGGCACGCGACGGCGATCGCCTTCCAGTTCAGCGGGCGGAAGACGATCCGCGTCGCAAGCCACGGCGGCGGCATGCCCCAGGGCATCTACCCCTGCGCCGACGGTTATGTGGACTTCACCAACGCGGGACTGCGTCCCGACCGCATCGCCGACATGCTCGGGCATCCCGAATGGCTGAACGACCCGCGTTACAGCGACCCCGTCCAGCGGATGAACCCGGCCGTGATTGAAGAATGGAACGGCAACTTCATCGTCTGGTGCATCGAACGGACCAAGCGCGAGATCTGGGCCGAAGCGCGGCGCGCGCGGGTGATGTGCGGCCCGATGTTCACGATGGAAGACCTGTTCACCGACGAGAGTTTCCGGGAGCGAGGTTTCTGGAAGAGCGTGAACCACGACCAGCTCGGCGAGGTAACCATCCCGGGCCGTCCGCTGATCATGGAGAAGAACGGCTGGGAGTTCCGGCGGGCGGCGCCCTTGCTCGGCCAGCACACGGCGGCGGTACTCGCTGAAGTGGGGATGGATGCCGCGGCGATCTCAGCAGCATCGGGAGGTGTGGCGTGACTCAGAAACCCCTCGAAGGCGTCCGTGTCATCGACCTCTGCGTGGTCTGGGCGGGCCCGTTCGCGACGATGCTCCTGGGCGACCTCGGAGCGGAAATCATCAAGCCAGAGAACCCCTTCGTCTTCCAGCCGATGACGAGAGGGGCGATGGCGCGGCCGCCGCAGATGCTGTTGAGCAACGCCATCGCCTGGTCCGGCGGCCTGCCGCGCAACGAGGTGGGCGACCGCCCGTGGGACTACAACCCCACGTTCGTCAGCCTGTACCGGAACAAGAAGAGCTTCACGGTCGACCTGCGGCGCCCGGAGGGCCTCGACGTCCTCCGGCGGCTCGTGGCCGAGTCCGACGTGGTCTACGAGAACAACGCGACCGGGACCATGGAAGGGCTCGGCATCACCTACGACTGGCTGAAGGCGGCCAACCCGAAGATCATCTTTGTTCGCGTGCCGGCGTACGGGAGCACCGGGCCGTACTCGCGGGCGCGGGCACTGGGCGTGCACCTGGAGGCGGTGATGGGCCACAGCCTCCTGCGCGGCTACGACGACGCCGACCCGAGTTCGAACACCGCGATCTATTCCGGCGATTACGTTGCCGGTGCGCAGGGCGCCTTCGCGGTGATGACCGCGCTCTGGAACCGGGACCGGACCGGCGAGGGCCAGCTCATCGAGATTGCCCAGGCCGAGAATGCCGCGGCGATGTTCACCCAGGCGATCATGGACTACAGCCTCAACGGCAACGTGCAGGGAGCCACCACCAACCGCGATGTGGACGGCCGGGCGCCCTCGGGCGTCTACCCGACCGTTTCGCCCGGGACATCGGCGACGGCGGACGACCGCTGGATTTCGATCGGGATCCAGACGGATGAGGAGTGGCGCGCCTTTGGACAGGCCATCGGCAGCCCGCCGTGGGCGAGCGACCCGCGCTTCGCAACGAACGCCGGGCGGCTCGAACACCACGCGGAGATCGACCGCAACATCGCTGCCTACACGGCGACGCAGGACGACTACGAATTGATGCACCGGCTCCAGGCCGCGGGCGTGGCCGCAACTCCCGTGCTCGAGGCGTCACGCATGTTCGACGACCCCCACCTGCGGGCGCGCGACTTCTTCAAGAAGCAGACGCAGCGTTCTTCCGGGACGTATGAGTACGTCGGGCCGATCTGGAAGATGCCGGAGACACCGGTCGAGTTCGTGCAGCCTCCGGTGATGTTCGGCGAGCACAACGACTACGTGTACCGGGAGCTCCTGAAGGTCTCGGACGCCGAGTACGAAGCACTGCGGGCCAGCGGACATATTTCGACCGAGTACGACGCGAGCGTGCCATGAGCGCCCGCCCGCGGATGTACCACGAGCTCGCCGACTGGTTCCACCTGATAACCGCGCCGGAGGACTACGCCGAAGAGGCCGCGTACTACCTGGCGGTGATGCGCAACGTCATCGGGCGCACCCCGGCGAGCCTGCTGGAACTCGGATCCGGCGGCGGCAACAACGCGTCGCACTACAAGGCGAGCATCCCGGATGTGGTGCTGAGCGACCTCTCCGAAGAGATGCTGTCGTTGAGCCGGACGATCAACCCGGGGCTGCGCCACGTCCGCGGCGACATGCGGACGCTCCGAGTCGGGCGCCAGTTCGAGGCGGTGTTCGTCCACGACGCGTGTTCGTACCTGACGACAGCGGACGACATCCGGCAGCTCGCGGAGACCGCCTTCGAACACTGCCTCCCGGGAGGCGTGGCGGTGTTCTGCCCGGACCACACGCAGGAGAACCTGGTGTACGAGACGGACCACGGCGGCCACGACGGCGACGGCCGGGCGCTCCGCTACCTCGAATGGACGACGCCGGGAGCGCCGGGGACCTTCGAGTTCGGCATCGATTACGCCTACATCCTGCATGAGGACGGGCACGAGCCTCGCGTGGTCTACGACCACCACGTGAACGGCGCGCTGCCGCGGGAGACGTGGCTCTCCTCCCTTGCCGAGGCGGGCTTCCAGCCTGGCGCGGTCCCGCTGGTCCACAGCGAAGTGCCGGAAGGGTACAGCGAAGTCTTCACGGGCTGGCGTCCGCCCGGAGGATCGTCCTCCGAGCCGCTACAATGCCGCACTGCAAGCACCGCCTTCCTACCGGAAGCGACCACCACGGAGGGAACCTGAATGGCTGACGTTGGACTGCCCGTCGATGAGTCGTATGCGCCGCCGGCGCGCGTGCGCGAGGGCGCGCTCGTCGCCTCGCGCGAGGAGTACGACCGCCTGTACAAGCGCAGCATCGAAGACCGCGACGGCTTCTGGACGGAGATGGCGAACCAGTTCATCAGCTGGGACGCGCCCTTCGAGACGGTGTGCGAAGAAGACCTGCACACGGGGAACATCGGCTGGTTCCTCGGGGGCAAGCTCAACGTCTCGGTGAACTGCCTGGACCGCCACCTCGCCGCGAGAGGCGACAAGGCGGCGATCATCATGGAGGGTGACGAACCCGGCTCGAACCGGACGATGACCTACCGCGAGATGCACGCGGAGGTCTGCCGACTCGCGAACTACCTGCGGAAGAAGGGCGTTTCCAAGGGCGACCGCGTGGCGATTTACATGGGCATGGTGCCGGAACTGGCCGTGGCGATGCTTGCCTGCGCGCGCATTGGCGCGGTCCATTCGGTCATCTTCGGCGGCTTCAGCCCGCGGTCCATCCGCGACCGGATCGACGACTCCACCTGCAAGGCGATCATCACCCAGGACGAGGGCCGCCGGGGCGGTCGGCCGGTCGCACTCAAGGCGAACGTCGATGAAGCCCTCCAGGAACCGGGGCACAGCATCGAGTTCACGGTCGTCTTCCGGCACACCGGTGCGAATGTCGGCATGGAGCCGGGCCGCGATTTCTGGTGGCACGAGGTTGTCCCGGGCGAGGCACCGGAAGCCGCGCCCGAGTCGATGGACAGTGAAGACCCGCTCTTCATCCTCTATACGTCCGGCTCGACCGGGAAGCCGAAGGGTGTACTCCACACCCAGGCCGGTTACCTGCTGCACACGATGGTGAGCCACAAGTACGTGTTCGACCTGCGAGACGACGACATCTACTGCTGCGCGGCGGACGTCGGCTGGATCACCGGGCACAGCTACATCGTCTACGGTCCGCTCGGCAACGGCGCGACGAGCGTGATGTTCGAGTCGATCCCGTCGTACCCGAACCCGGGACGCTACTGGGACATGGTCGACCGGCTCGGGATCAACGTGTTCTACACGGCGCCGACGGCGATCCGCGCCATCGCCCGCGAAGGCGACGAATACGTAAAGGCCCACAGGCGGACCTCGCTGCGCGTCCTTGGCACCGTCGGCGAACCGATCAACCCGGAAGCCTGGCGCTGGTACTTCAACGTCGTCGGCGAGGGGCGCTGCAGCATCGTCGACACCTACTGGCAGACGGAAACGGGCGGGCACATGATCACGGGCCTCGCCGGCGCCACGGACATGAAGCCCGGCTCGGGTTCCCTCCCGTTCTTCGGGGTCCAGCCGTGCGTGGTCGATGAGACCGGAGCGGAACTCGAAGGGAACAACGTGACCGGCCGGTTGTGCATGAAAGCCTCGTGGCCCGGGATGATGCGGACCGTCTACGGCGACCACCCCCGCTTCTACCTCACCTACCTTGCGACCTACAAGGGCAAGTACTTCACCGGCGACGGCTGCCACCGCGATAAGGACGGCTACTACTGGATCACGGGCCGCGTGGACGACGTCCTAAACGTCGCCGGACACCGGCTGGGAACGGCCGAGATCGAGGGCGCCCTGGTTGGCCATGAGGCATGCGCCGAGGCCGCTGTCGTCGGCTACCCGCACGACGTGAAAGGCACCGGGATCTACGCTTATGTACTCCTGAACGCGGGGTACACCGGTTCGCCGGAACTCGCGAAAGCGCTGCGCGACGCGGTGCGGAAGGACATCAGCCCCATCGCCACGCCAGACAAGATCCAGTTCGTCGAAGGCCTTCCGAAGACGCGCTCCGGGAAGATCATGCGGCGCATCCTGCGAAAGATCGCCGAGGGCGAACCGGAGAACGTCGGCGACGTGACCACGCTGGCCGATCCGGCGGTGGTCCAGGACATCATTGTGGGCTCGGAGAAGGCCGATTAGGTCCCGAAAGGGCGAAAACCGAAGCCTGTTCGCAGCACGCGAAATATCCTGTTACAATCCCGCCGCACACCGGCTCCCGGCCACTCCGGGGCTCGTTGCCTGCGCCCCACGCAGGCTCCAAATTCGAAAGGGACACACACCGAATGGATCTTGGCCTCAGCGAAGAACAGGAACTGCTGAAGAACTCCGCCCGCGAGTTCCTCGAGAAGGAATGCCCGGAAGAGCATGTCCGCGCAATGGAAGAGGATGAGAAGGGCTACAGCCCGGCTCTCTGGAAGAAGATGGCCGACCTCGGCTGGCAGGGGCTGATGATCCCGGAGGCCCAGGGCGGCGCCGGCTTCTCGTTCCTGGATCTCTGCGTGCTCGTCGAAGAGTTCGGCCGCGCGCTCGTCCCCGGGCCGTTCATCCCGAACGCGGTTGCCGCTTCGGAACTCATCCTCGCCGGGAGCGACGCCCAGAAGGCGAAGTACCTCCCGAAGATCGCCGATGGCTCCGCGATTCACACCTACGCGATCACCGAGCCGAGCGGCCGCTGGGACCGCGAAGGCATCGAGATGAAGGCCACCGCGAGCGGCTCTGACTTCGTCCTCAACGGCACGAAGCTCTTCGTGCCGGATGCGCACGTCGCCGACTACCTCCACGTGGTTGCGTGGAAGCCGGATGGCCGCCTGAGCACGTTCATTGTGCCTCGCGACCAGTCGGGCGTGAACGTGACCGTCCTGAAGACCATCGCCAGCGACAAGCAGGCCGAGGTTGTCTTCAAGGATGTGAAGGTTGCCGCCGCCGATGTCATCGACATGGACGACAAGATGGCTTCCCGCCTGCGCAACATGGCGACCAACCTCGAGTGCGCCTACCTCGTGGGTCTCGCCCAGCGCGACTTCGAGATCTCGGTGAACTACGCCAAGGAGCGTGTCCAGTTCGGCCGCCCGATCGGCTCGTTCCAGGCCATCCAGCACAAGGCCGCCGACATGGTGACCGACGTCGATGGCATGCGGTTCATCATGTACAAGGCTGCCTGGGCGACCAGCGAGGACGAAGATTCAGCCGAGATGGACACCGCGATGGCGAAGGCCTGGTGCTCGGATGCCAGCCGCCGCGTCGTGGCCCACGGCCAGCAGATCCACGGTGGTATCGGCTTCACCAAGGACTACGTGATCCAGCTCTTCTTCCGCCGCCAGAAGCGTGCGGAGCTGTTCTGGGGCGACGGCGACTTCCACCGCGAGCGCGTCGCGCAGATGCTGGAGATCTAGTCTCCGATTTCTTGCGAAAACCAGGAGGGCGCCCCCCGGGGCGCCCTCTCTGTTCGCCCGGGGGTTAAGACCCGGGGCAAGGATGTCGAACACCCTTAACGGGAGCCAGGGACACCCCGCCGATGGCGCCCAACAGCAACACCCTTGAGAATCTGCTCGGCGGGAACGACGGGAGAACGAGTGAAACTTCGCAAACTGGTCCTGATGGCAGGCTTGATTCCGGCGACGCTTGGCGCCAGCCTTTTCGCCGCCTGCGGCGACGATGACGACGGTGGCAGCGGCACCGGCAGCGACGAGGACTACGTCGCCGCTATCTGCAAGGCAGGCTCGCAATTCGCCAAGGCGATGGACGACCTCACGAAAGAGCTCGCCGACGAAGAGGACCTCGAAAAAGCCGCCGAGAAGGCCGCGGAGCCGTTCGAAGACTTCGCCAATGCCTTCGCCAAGGCAAAGCCTCCGTCGGACCTGAAGGACTGGCACGAGGATACTTCCGACGCGCTGAAGAAGGCGGTCGCCGGCCTGAAGGACGGCAACTTCGACGCACTCGGCGACGACCTGATGCCCGACCCGCCATCCGACGAAATCTCGGACCGCCTGACCAAGATCGCGGACAAGAACAAGGACTGCCAGGACGCCGACTTCTCGTTCGGCAGCTAGCGTAAGTGCGCGACAACACACGCATCGGCCCGGGTACAGCACGTACCCGGGCCGTTCTTTTCGCTCCGTTACCCCAAACGTGCGACCCTTGGCCGGATGACGTTCTTCCGATCCGGGAGGGGCCGCGGACGCCGGCTGACGGGCCTGACTACGATGGCCGCCCTGTTCGCCGGGATTGCCCTGCTTACGCTCTCTCCGGCCTTCGCCGACGACGTGGTGCCTCACGAAGAGATCACGGTAGTCCGACACGTCCTGACGATGGCTCCCGACGGCTCCGTGGCCATCGAGGAGGAAGACCGGACCACAGTGAGCGCGGCGTTCAAGGTGAACACGTATCAGTGGGCGAAGAACACCCTGCCAGTCGAGGTCGCCTACAACCCGAGTGGCGAACCGAGCGGCATGAACGTGCCGCAGATCCTCCAGGACGCCATGGCGAAGTGGAACGCCGTCCCTTCGTCGTTCTCGTTCGCGTGGGCCGGCACGACGACGAGCGAGACCGGTTCGTGCCTCGACGGAGCCGACTTCGTGACCGATGGCACCAACACCGTACGGTTCAAGAATCTCCCTGGCCTCACGCTCGGCAGAACCTGCACGATATTCGCCGGCGGGAAGATCAAGGAATTCGACATGGAACTTGATGGCGACGGCACATGGTCGTCGGCCACGCCGGTGCCTTCGAGTGCCTACGACCTCCCGACGACGGTGCTGCACGAACTTGGGCATGCACTTGGCCTCGGCCATTCGTGCGGCGACACCGGCGCGCCGCCGTGCGGCTCGGCGTATCTGAAGTCGGTGATGTACCGGCAGATTGCCGCGGGTGAATCGCGTCGCGAACTCACAGCGGACGACGTCAGCGGCCTGCAGTCTGCCTATCCGTCGACGGCTACGCCGACCGCGACGCCCACGGCGCCGCTCCCGCCCTTGAATTTTCGCATCCGCGCACCGCTCCTTTCGCGCGATTAACGCTACCGGCGCGTGACCGGGTAGGCCCAGGAATAGCGCTCCCAGACCAGGGGCGGCTCTTCGCGCCAGCGCGGATGGAGGACCGGGTTCGACCACTCCGCCGGCGGGGCCCAATCGAGCCAGGAACCGTCGAAGGGCGCGGCGCGGCTTTCGATGAGGCCGAGCACGGCCTCGGCCGTCGCTTCAACGGTTTCCGCGAACTCCGCGGAGAACTGCCCCGAGGCGATGAGGGCCTCGAAGTCCTCGCGATCCTTCCACGACCAGCTGAGGTCGGGAGCAACCATGATGTCGAGGGTCTGGTCGTTGGTGTCGAACCCGACGGGGGTGCGGCGGAACGGTTCTTCGAAGTTGACGTAGTAGGTGGTGAAGCGACGGGGTTCGCCTTCCCAGAACAGCCAGATGGAGTAGGGCTTTCCCGGGTACATGAGCCGGAGGGTGTCGCGCCGCCATTCGCCTTCGACGAGTTGCCTCGGCTGGCCCGGCTGGTTCCCCCAGAGCATCCCGCGAGAGCCACGCGGGAGCCAAAGCGCGAGCAGATCCGGGTCATCGCGGACGACGCGGTAGGGCCAGGTCATCCCGACCATGCCACCGAACCGCGTTATGTACCGGACGACCACTTCGTCGCCCTGGGCGAAGTACGCAAGCATGGACACGCTCCGGGCGGGACTAGTGGCTGTGCCCACCCGGGCCGTGGGAATGACCGTGACCACCGAAGTCCATGCCGCCACCGAGGTCTTCGCCCCCGAAGTCGTCGCCGCCGCCGTCGGAGTCCCAGGGGGCGGGCCCATCTTCAACGCCGGCCTGTGAGATGCCGACGACGGACCACGAGCCGATCGTCTTGCGGGCCTGTTTGCCGCACTTGGAGCAGGGAATCTGCTGGAGGACATCGCTCATCGGCATCCGCTTTTCGGTGCGAGTGCCGCAAGCGGGACAAAGGTATTCGTAAAGCGCCATGGAGGGATCGTCGGAGGTTGGACGCCGCGCGGTCAAGCCCGCGCGGCGACCTTGCTGCTACTGCTGCCGCGGCAGCGGCGTTGGCGTGCTCCTGGGTGGCGCGGGCGTCCGCGTCGGCGTCGGTGTCCGCGTCGGCGTGGGGGTGATGGTTGGCGTCGGCGTGATGGTCGGCGTCGCCGTGGGAGGGCCGAGGGTCGGAGTCGCGGTTGGTTGGCTGTTCCCGGCCCCGTTCCCGCCAGGCTGAGACGAGCCGTCGCTCGGTTTCGGCGTCGGGGTTTCCGTGGGCTCGGGCGTTGGCGTGTCGCCGGGGCGCGGCGTCGGGCTTGGCGTCGGGGTCCACGGGACGATTTCCTTGCCGGGAACCTGGACGAAGTCCTTGGGATCGAACGGGACGTCCTTGTAGCGGATTTCGAAGTGGACGAACCCGTCCGGCTCGCCGGTGCCGACAACCGTCGACTTCGAGACGTTGTTGCCATCGGTGACGCGAAGGCTTTCGAGCCAACCGATGACCACCTTGAAGTCTCCGCCGCAATCGATGACGACGTGCGTTCCGTAGACCTCGTCGGCGCCCGCCTCAATC
>CALMIW010000171.1 GCA_937864275.1 uncultured Dehalococcoidia bacterium | reverse complement strand
GACGGCGCCATGGAGTAGCCGGGTCCGGTGCGACGCCAACAAGAAAGCCCCCACGGGTTCCCGCGGGGGCTTCTCTCCTGGTGCGAAGATCTCGGTCTGCCTACGGAGCGGCTGCCGCGGGCGCGGCTGCCCCGCCAGGGACGGGAGCGCCTTCCTGGATGACGAGCTTGCCCTGCATCTGCGTCGGGTGAGCGACGCAGTCGAAGAAGTACTCGCCGACGCCCGGAGTGGTGAAGGTGAAGGTATCGATGCGGACACCGCCCTTCAGCTCGGTGTGGACCTCTTCCCCGTTGTCGGCGCAGCCTGCGGTGCAACCCTTGAGCAGCGGGCCGCCCTGGGAGCTGCCGGCAAAGATCTCGACGTTGTGCGGCGGCGAAGCGTCGCGGTCATCGAACTTGAGCGTGATCGGCACATTCGGCGGCGCGATGATCGTCGAGCCGGAAATGAACTTGGTATTTCGGGCGACAATGGTGTCGCCTGCGGCCCGGGGGGCGGCCCCGCCCCCCCCGCCACCACCCCCGGCGTTTTCGCTCTGGAACAGGCTGAGACCCGCGCCAACCATGAACCCGCCGACGATGAGCGCCCCGAAGGTGCTCACGAGGGCGCCGGTTCCGAAGCGGAACGCGACTTCTTTGGTGTCGCGAACCACTTCCATGTCGAACACCTGGATGGAGCCGGAAACGACCTGGTCGGTGTCCTTGGAGAGCAGGTCCAGCATCGTGGACCGGGTCTCTTCGTAGGTGGCGAGGCCTTCGCGGTCAGCCCACGTCGTTTCCACGAGGACCTGCGACGGCCCCGTCTCGGAGGGCGAAGCGATGACGCGCATGTCCTGGAACCCGTCCAGGTCGCGCAGTTTGTTGTTGGAGTCCTCGAGGCGGTTGATGATGCCGTCGGAAGCGCGCGCGGCTGCGTACTGGCCTTCCGGGATGGCAAACGTGACCACCTGGGTGTAACGGGCTTCGCGGGCGGAAGCCGCCCCTTCTTCAGCCTTCTTCTTCATCCGGCCGTCTTCGTACGCCCAGCCGAACGCGGCGAGCAGCGTGATCACGACTGCCGAGCCGAGCAGCGGGCCGGCGAACGCCGCGTCGCGGTCGCGTGAGTAGAAGATGAGCGCGGCACCGAGGACCAGGGCGGCTATCCCCACGGCGAGGGGCCAGATGCTCGGGTCCGGCAGGTGAATGTCGCCGTGTTCGGCGTGTCCGTTGTCTGAATGATCCATCGGGTGTCGAACTCTCCTCGAATGGTCTATTTGACGATGTAGAGCGTGGTGAACAGCGCGATCCAGATGACGTCGACGAAGTGCCAGTAGAACGAGCAGGCTTCGACGGCCTCGTGCCTGGAGGCGGAGAACTGACCGCCCATGGAGCGGGCGAGAATTATCATCATGAAGATGATGCCTCCCGCCACGTGCGCCCCGTGGAAGCCAGTAAGCGTGTAGAAAGTGGTCCCGTAGATTGTGTCGCCAGCAGAGAATGGAAGCTGGGCGTAGTCGTACATCTGGGCGGTGAGGAAGCCCAATCCGAGGACGATGGAGATGAAGAGCCAGCGGACGAGCCCGCTGCGGTCGCCCTTCTGGATCGCCCAGACACCCATCTGGATCGTCACGGAACTGAGAATCAGGACGAGCGTCGAGATGAACGGAAGCGCGAATTCGAGATGGAGCTCGATGCCCGCGGCTTCCTGCTCCGGCGAGAGTGCCGGGGGCCACACGGCAGAGTCGGCCCGGGCGATGAAGTAGGCGGCGAAGAGGCCGCCGAAGAACATAACCTCGGAAGCGAGGAAGAGGATGAAGCCGAGCATCGAGTTGCTCAGCTGTTCCTTGTGCGGTGCGGCTGGTGCGTGGGCTGCCATGTGCTATCTCCTCAAGGTGTGAATTAGGCGTGGCAGCCTAGTGGCCGGCGGACTTGCCGTGGCGAAGGTCGAAGAGCGGTCGTTCCGAGTGGACCTCCGGAAGGTCGTCGAAGTTGTGCACCGGAGGCGGGGAGGTGGTCCACCACTCGAGCGTGTTGGCCTCCCACGGGTCGTTCGGCTGATCCTTCGGCTTCATGAACGCCATGACGACGGCGGCGATGAAGGGGAACATCGAGAGGGCGATGAGGTATGCCCCGACCGTCGACGCGAAGTTCAGTGGCGTCCAGCCCAATTCGTCCGGGTACGTTGCGATGCGGCGGGGCATCCCCTACAGGCCCAGCAGGGGCATAGGGAAGAACGCGAGGTTGAATCCGATGAACATCAGCCCGAAGTGCAGCTGGCCGAGTCGTTCGTTCAGCTTCCGGCCCCAGATCTTCGGGAACCAGTAGTACAGGCCGGCGAACACGGCGAACACCGATCCGCCGAAGAG
>CALMIW010000170.1 GCA_937864275.1 uncultured Dehalococcoidia bacterium | reverse complement strand
CATTCGCCTTTTCCTGTTTCAGGACGAACTGCTCCATCGGGCTCATCCCCCCACCGCCGTAGGCCTTTGGCCAGTGCGGCGCCACCCAGCCCTTCTCTGCCAGGGCGGCGTGCCACTCGATGGCAGCCTGGCGGGCGGCGGCGTCGGACGGCTTGCGGTCGTTTTCCCAGGCGCGCTCGCCGGGGCCGCCGTGTTGGGCGGCGTGCTTGTAGCGCTGGGGCAGGCGCGCTTCGATGAGTTCTCGGACAGCCGTCCGGAACTGGGCTTGCTCGGGGGAATCGTTCCAGTTCACAGTGCCCCGAAGTCTGCGGCGGTTGCGTCCGCTCTGCAACGTGAACCGCTTTCGTAAGCGGGCCCGAACCTCCAGCGTGCGGCTTCCATGCCGCTCTCCGAGAATAGTTGTCGTGCGCCGCGTCTTTTTCCTGGCTGCCCTGTGCCTTGCCGCGGCTTCGTTCGCCTGCGGTTCGGACGGCGACGGCGCCGAAGATGCGGCAGGTTTCGACCCCTTGCGCGCGAAGGCCGACATCGAGCTTCTGGCGGACACGATCGGGCCGCGCGCTGCGGGCTCCGAAGCCAATGTCACAGCGGCCGAGTACATCACGCAGGGGATCGCCAACCCGAGCTTCGGCGTCTTCCGCCAGAAGTTCACCTTCGAGTCCGACCCGAACCGCGCCGCGACGGTCCGGCTGGACGGGACGGCGCTCCCGGCGGCAACGGCAGGCGGGAGCGCCCCCGGGTCGGCCTCTGGGGTGGCCGTCGATGTTGGGACCGGTGCCGCTATCACGCCCGGCTCCATCGCCGGAAAGGTCGCCGTCGCGACGCGCGGAGGTTCGAGCTTCCGCGAGAAATACGAGGCGGTCCGCGCCGGCGGGGCGGCGGCGCTGATCGGCGTCAAAAAAGAAACCCGCGAACTCCACGCGAACCTCGGCACGACGGCGCGCTTCCCGGTTGTCACGATGGCCGGAAGTGACGCCGCGCCCCTCGTGGCTGCGGCCGCGGGCGCGACGGTGACTGTCGACGTGCCACCGGCACAGGTCTCCGACGGTACCAACGTCGTTGCGCGCTCGGTCTCGGCTCACGCCTGTGTGTTCCTGCTTGTGGCGAACTTCGATTCGCTGCCGGGCTCCGCGGGAGCCAACGACAACGCGAGCGGGGTCGCCGTCCTGATGGAGTTGTCCCGGCAGTTCGCGCTCCGCGACGAAGTCCCCGCGGTGTGCTTCGTCGCCACCGACGCGGGCTTTGCCGGGAGCCTCGGCGCCGAGAAGTACGCGTCCTCGGTGAACTTCTCCAGCCTTCCGGCGGTGGTCGTCACGGTGCGAGCCATCGGGAAGGGTGACCGCCTGACGGTCTACGGAGACGCGACCCTCGCCGGCGATGCGGAGGCAATCGCGGAGGAACTCGACATCGACCTCGCCTACGGCGGTGCAACCCCGCCGTCTCGGGGAGAAGGCGAGCCCTTCCGGGCGCTCGGGATCCAGGTCCTCGATATCGTCGGGACGACTGACAACGGCCGGGACGACCCATCATCGGCCATCGTCCCCGGCAGGGTGGCGGCAGCCGGCCGGATCGCCGGTGAACTCATGGTCCGGCTCAGCGCCGTCGCCGACTGAGCGTGATTTCGCAGTTTGCAACGGTTTTGCAATGTGTTGACGTGTAGACCGTTGCGTCTTTTACAACGCGGGTGCACTACTTTGGCTACAGCCGAACTCCGCCCACCCGGGCGGAGGCGGGGGACCCACTTCATGGGGTGAATCGTGCCTTCGGGCGCGTAGGCGACTTCCGACGCCGAACCCGTCAGCTCACCTCGCAGGCTTTCGGAGGGTGTTCCTGGACTCCCTCCCCATCCGCTAGAGCCCCTCCCCGGGGGCGTCGCACGGTCGCAAGGAGGACTCATGACCGTCTACTCAGGTACCTATACGCCCGCCCGCACCAGCGGCGACTGGGCCCACTTCCGCGACCCGCTCGCCGAAGCGCGGGAGAAGCTGCGACAGGCCGCGCGGCTCCCGTTCCACGCCGCACGCCCGAATTCCTGGCAGGAGTCGTTCCGCACGCTCACCCAGGATGCTCGCGCCGACATCCGCCGCCACATCTGGCTGGCCGGTCTCGCCGATTCTCCTCTCAACCGTGTGGAAGAGGCGGAACCTCGGTTGAACTTCCAGGTGGAACTCCAGCGTTCCGAACACGACCTCTTCTCGAACACCGTCGACGAACTGGTTGCTGCCGCCAGCGACACCAAGCCGGTCGACATCTGGAAGATGATTGAGCTCGGGGA
>CALMIW010000169.1 GCA_937864275.1 uncultured Dehalococcoidia bacterium | reverse complement strand
TCGTCCCGGCCGTCGGCCTCCGGCGCTATCCACGGGATCCCGTTCACCCACACGGTCAGGGCGTGCGAATCCCTCGCTGCCAGCAGCTCTTGCAGAAGCCACTCCTTCTG
Source organism: uncultured Dehalococcoidia bacterium (assembly GCA_937864275.1). Classification (GTDB taxonomy): domain Bacteria; phylum Chloroflexota; class Dehalococcoidia; order Tepidiformales; family Tepidiformaceae; genus Amarobacter. The sequence continues at coordinate 2,334 of CALMIW010000169.1, read as the reverse complement.
TGCAGCGCCAAGCATCGTCCGGGTGGTGTCCTGGGTGTTTCCCGCCGGGGACCGTTCCGACCGCGTGTCGGTCATGATGAACCGGACCCGCCCGATCGAGAACGCCTGGTATATCGGCCCGGTCGTCTCGCGCTCCTCGAAGGCGTAGTGAGGCACGAACTCCCGGTACACCGCCTGCACCGCCGCCCGCGCCTTCGAGGTCGAGTCCGAACCGTCGCCGCCGAAATCGTGGTCGTCCCACGTATACGCGATCGGTGTCGAGAGATAGAGCGCCTGCTGCGCGGGGGATTCGAGCACGCGCTGAAGAGCGGTCCGCATCCGGCTCAAGTCGCTGGTCGAAATGTTCTCGTAGTGGATGTCGCCCGGGACGATGTAGACCAGCGGGTTCGACTCCCGGATACGGTCGTAGACCTGCCCGTTGGAACCGGTTTGGGCGCAGGAAGCCACGGCGATCGTGAACGTCGCGGTCCCCGTTGGGAACGTGCGCACCCTGCCCTTGCGGCCCTCGTCGGGGTGGTCGCCCAACTGCAGCGCGTACTCATAGGTCGTGTCGGGAAGCAGCCTCGTGACCCGATAGGTGACGACGTCGGTGTCCTCGGTCGGTCCTTCCATGGGCGAGACGATGACCGTCGGGATACCAGGCTTCGGCGACGAAACGCGAAGGCCCGGCGTGCCGTCGTCGTCGTCGGCCAGCCGGGCCTTCACCGTGAAGCTGTCCGAAGTGACTGCGCCGGACCAAGCCCAACTCGCGAGGTCCACGGGGATCGCGTCGACCTCCGACGCCGGGTGCGTCGGTCCGTTGTGATAGTTGTAAACCTGGAGCGAGTACGCCGCACCGACCGTCAGGAGCGCTGCCATGCCGCCGATGGCAAAGACCAGGTAGTACCTCGGGCGATGGTGCTGCCAGTGGATGAGAAAGAGCGCCCCGGGAACGAAGAACGCGAGACAGCCGAACAGCGCCACTCCGGGCTGGTAGGCGACCGAGGCGAAGACGCCGAGCGCCACGGACGAGGCCGTGACGATCCATCCGCCGAGTCCTTCCCACTTGAACGCGATCAGACAGCCCAGTGCCGCGACCAGCAGGACCCCGTACTGGACGCTTGCCTCCCACGATTGCTCGGCCGGGCTGCGAGGCGCGCCGCGTTCGAACACCAGCACGGCGAACGTGCCGAGCGCGAAGAGGGCGAGTCCACGGGCAGCCCAGCGAATGGCGTCGACCGCCTCCTCGGAAAGCCCAGTAAATCCATGTCCAGTCCACCAGGCGAAGAACGGGCTCATTCGGCTGCCGTCCTCTCTTTCCCGGCGACCAGCCGCCGCAGACCGGGCCGCCGGTACACCCGGAATGGGAGCTTCTCTCCCGCCGCGTCAAAGGCAACCCGAGCGAGCAGGCTGTTCGAACGCACCGGCCCCGAGGCGAAGTAGGCGAACGTGCCGATCCCGGGCATGGCTGCGATGAAGATGACCAGCGGCGAGTGCGTCCGAGTCGCACGCCGCCACTCCTCCCGGTCGATTCCGTGCGTCGCGAACCGCAACGAGGCCACTACCAGGTTGCCCGCCGTGTAGGCGGCCCGCGTGATGCTCCCGAACGGGAACCGCAAGGCGACCCCGATGATCAGGTGCACCCCAAGGTGAGGGAGCACGCCCTGGATCTCCGGCGCCTCGATCGATTCCCGCAGTTCCTGCTCCTCCGCCGGTGTGATCCGCCCTTCCGTCCGCCACGACGTCACCGAAGCCTCCAACCAGTCGTCGGCGCGGTCGCGCCCGGCCGCGGATTTTGCCCTTAGCCAGCGAAACAGGCGGATCGTCCCGAACCCGTCGAAGACGAAGCGGAGGGCCGCGGACCAGACTCGCGGCTCCGATCCGTGCCACTCAGCGGCCAGCGATTCGGCATCGTCCAGCCGTTTCTGGAGTCCGCTGAGCCACGCCGACCCAAGGGTCGCCTCCATTTCGGCCGCATGCCTCGCGACGTAGTCCCGCGTCAGGTCGAAGTACACGTCGTCGTACATCGGCACCATGGCACGCCGGATGGCCCTCAGCCAGGCGCGCGGGGAGGCGAGCGGCGAGACGAGCCCCGATTCCAGGTCGATGATCGTGTAGCTGCCGTCGGCCTGCTCCAGGAGGTTGCCGATCGACCGCGGCTGCCGCGGATCTATCTGCCAGGTCGGGAAGCCCGCTTCGTCGAACCGGTCGGCCAGGTCGAAAAGGAACTTCCGTGCGCGCGAATGGTCGACCGGGTCGACGCCGTCGGTGAACCGGCCGGTGATCGCCCAACGGCCGTCGATCACGTCGACCCGCAACGCCTCGGCGACGGCGTTCCGACCGAACCAGTACTCG
>CALMIW010000168.1 GCA_937864275.1 uncultured Dehalococcoidia bacterium | reverse complement strand
CCCGACTTCCACGGCGGCGAGGAGAACTTCCGCTCGGTCGACTACATGGGCATCCCCGGACCGCCGGCGCAGACGCTGGCCACCCTGATCTTCGACGGCGTGCTCGACCGCTTCCCTGACCTGCGCTTCGGCGTGATCGAACAGGGCGCGATCTGGGTGCCGGGCTGGCCGCGGCAGGGGGAGTCGGCCTTCGCCGCGTCCCCCCGCCACGAGGAGCGCCTGCAGGCACTGTCCCTACGGCCCACCGAGTACGTGCGCCGCCAGGTCCGCTTCACGCCCTACCCGACCGAGGACGTCGGCTGGATCATCGAGCAGAGCGGCCCCGAGCTGCTCCTGTTCTCGTCCGACTTCCCCCACGTCGAGGGCGGCCGCAAGCCCCTCGAGCGCTTCGAGGCCTCGCTCGGCGACGCCTCCGAGGACGTGCGCCGGCGCTTCTACTGCGACAACTTCCTCGACCTCATGGGCCCCGCCGGCGCGGCGCTCGCGGCGTGAGGCAGCGCTCAGGCTGCTTACCAGGTCCAGGGGCCATCCTTCCTTTGAGTTGAACGCATTGAACCCCAGCCGCGAGAGGGCCTCACCGCTGAGCTATCGCAGACCGGTGTGGCATGCCGCCTTGCTTCGATCTACCGGATCTGCGGCCTTCCGGTACGGGTCTGACACCTCGCCCGGCTGATTCGTCGTGCATCGTGGTGGCCAATCCCGAGGGAGGACGAGGAATAGCGCGCTCTAGCGGTGCCGGGGTTCGTAGGATCGCGCCATGGAGGTCTCCGCGAGCCGACTCGATGCAGCTCGGTACAAGATCGAGGAGCTGCTCGCCTTGATCAGAGAGGGAAAGGTCAGAGTCCCTCGTTTCCAGCGCCCGCTGCGATGGACAGCGAAGGACGTCGAGCGGTTGTTCGACAGCATCTACAAGGGGTACCCAGTGGGAACCCTGCTCTTCTGGGTACGCGAGGGCGAGGCCGAAGCGGTGAATCTGGGCCCAGTGACGATTGCGGCTCCGGCTCAACAGGAGGCGAACTGGGTCGTCGATGGGCAGCAGCGCCTCACGTCTTTGGCGGCGACGCTCCTGCCGAAGGACCCCGGTACCGAAGACATTCGGTTCGAGGTGACGTTTGACCTCGAGACCGAGACATTCGCGACCAAGAGACCCGGCGATCCAGACACGCGGCTTCCCGTGCGAGAGGCATTCGATCTGCAACGTGTTCTCGGCTGGCTCCGCGAGCGCGCCCTGAGCGATGACGCCCAAGATCGCGCTTTCCGCCTTGCGGATCGGCTTCGCAACTACGAGATACCCGCCTACCTTGTGCGAGCTGACAGCGAAGCGGCCCTTCAGGAGATCTTCGACCGGACCAACACCTTCGGCAAGTCGATGACCAAGGCGGAGGTCTTCCACGCACTGCACACCTCGGCGACCAAGCCCGAGCTGGACCTCGACGTCCTTCGAACTGAGATCGAGGAGGTCGGCTTCGGTGCCCTTGTCGGCAACACCTTGCTGTACGCAGTGTTGGCCTCCCGAGCGCCTGATGTGCTCCGGGACTTTCGCTCCGAGTTCAAGTCGGAGGAGGATCAGGTTGCAGCCTTCCGACAAACCAAGCAAGCGATGCTTCGAGTGATCGAGTTCCTTCGCGACGAAGCTGACGTCCCGCACCTCAGCCTGATCCCATACCAGCATCAGACGGTCGGGCTTGTGCGGTTCTTCGCTCTGCACCCAAACGCGGATCCGTCGACCCGGGTGCTACTACGTCGATGGTTCTGGCAGGCGTCGGAGCTAGGGCCAATCGCGCGGCTAGGGAACACGGGAACCTTACGAGCGACCGCCAGTGCTGTCTCACCGGAGGATGCATACTCAAGTGTCGAGGCCCTGCTCAGACTGAGCGAAGGAGCCCCACCCGACTACGACAGCGGCATCTACCGTTGGACTAGCGCCGAGACGCGGATCTCCGTGTGTGCCTTGGCAAGCCTGGGGCCAAAGCGGGTCACCGACGGTGGCACCATCGCTGTCCCTCGTGCAATCGACCTGTACGGCCGCGAGGCACTGCAGCCGCTGTTGTCAACTTCCCATGAGCTGGGCA
>CALMIW010000167.1 GCA_937864275.1 uncultured Dehalococcoidia bacterium | reverse complement strand
GTTGCAGGTGGCGCTCCGGCGGTTCCTCGAGCGCTTCGGTGAGTACGAGGTGCTGGGCAGCGAGCATGTCCCGAACTTCCAGTTGCGCGGGCTCGCCCAGCTCCACGTCCGCGCGGGCGGGTAGCCGCCCGTTTTTTCCGCCGCTTCAGAACAAACCCTTCCCGGACGACTATGAATGTGTCACCGGGGAGGCTGATGGCGTCTCGAGCAGCGCTCTGGGTTCTTGGACTCTCGGCCGCGATTCCTTTCGCGGCCTTCCTTGCGATGCGCAGCGTGCCGGGCTGGGACCCGATGGCGATGGAGCCGACAGGCCACTTCTGGGTCGTTTCGGCGGCGGCGCTGCTCTCGGGCTGCATCGGCACCGCGCTCGCGCTCTCCGTGCAGAGCGTGCGAAGCACCCGCACCGTCTACCTCGCCCTGGGTTTCATCGCCGTCGCCCTCATCTTCGCCACCCACGGCCTCGGGACGCCCGGCTTCATCGTGCCCGCCGGGACGTACCCGTACGCGGTCATCATCTCCGCGGGGCTCAGCCAGACTGTCGGGGCCATCTTCATCGCCCTCAGCGTCACGCCCACCGCCTGGCCGCTCTCACGCACGGTGGAGCGCCACTCCACGGCGATCCTTTCGGCCGCGCTCGTCCTCCTCTTCGGCTACCTCGCGACCATGGTGTGGCGCCCGGAAATCTGGGATTTCATCCCCCGGACGAAGCCCTGGGTCACCGTTCTCGCCAGTACGACGATCGCCCTCCTGGGCTTCGCGGCCTGGCGGTACTGGCGCGCCTGGCGGCTGACCGAGCTACCCGGCCAGATCGCGATGGTCGCCGCACTCGGCTTCCTGGCGAACGCCCAGGTCTCGATGTACTACGGCGAGCTCTGGCACATGAGCTGGTGGCTCTATCACCTGCACCTGTTCGTGGCGTTCTGCGTGCTCATCGCCGGCTGGGCAATCGAAGCGGCCCGCGCGAAGTCGCTCATCGTGTTCTCCCGCGCCGTCGAACTGCGCGACTCGCTGGACCACGTGCATGCAGGCACCGCCGAAGAGCTCGAAGCGCTGGAAGCCGCGGTCGAAGCCAAGGACTCCTACACGCGCCACCACATGGGCCGCGTCGCCGAATACGTTGAAGCCATCGCGCGCGAGATGGGCCTCCCCGAGGAACGCGTCGAAGTCGCCGTGATGGCGGGCCGGATCCACGACGTCGGGAAGATCACCGTCCCGGACGCCGTCCTCCTGAAGCCGGGGCGCCTGACGGACCAGGAGTTCGAGACGATGAAGCACCATGCCGAGCGCGGCGCCCACATCGCGAGCTCGTCCAGGGTCCTCAAGCACGTCGCCGACGTCATCAAGGCACACCACGAGCGCTATTCCGGCGGCGGCTACCCGGCCGGGCTGAAGGGCGACCAGATCCCGCTCGAAGCCCGCATCGTGGCCGTCGCCGACACCTTCGACGCACTAACCTCGACGCGCGTCTACCGGCCGCTCCGCCCCTGGCGCGATGCGGTGGCCGAACTCCAGCGCGTCGCGGGTACGCAACTCGACCCGGTCTGCGTCGAGGCATTCGTGAGGTGGCTCTCCCGGACCGGGCAGCTGGATTCGGGCTGCGAGCAGCTGGCTGCTTAGGCGCCGTCCCAGCTGCGGACCACCCCCGACGCCTCCAGGGCCGCGGCTTCCTCCGCGCTGAACCCGAGCTCGCCCAGGAACTCGCGGGTGTGCTGTCCCAGGGCAGGCGACGAGCGTCGCGTGCCGGTTTCGCCACCGCTCATGCGCACGGGCGTGTTCGCCATCTTCACGGTCCCGAGCGTCGGGTGTTCCAGGTCCACCAGGAAACCCTCCGCTTCGACATGCGGGTCGTCGAACAGTTCGGCGGTCATCTTCACCGCCCCGCTGGGCACGCCCGCCGCGTCGAACAACTCCACCCACTCGTCCGTGGGTCTCGTCGTGAAGATGGCGGCGATGAGCTCGCCGATGACCAGGGTTTCGTCCGGGCCGAGCTGCTCCACGTTGAACGCGTCGCCCTCGAGCCGGGGGTCTTCGACCCCGAGCACCTTCGCGGCGGCGCGACGCAACCGGTTGTTGAGGCAGGCCAGCGCGATGTAGCCGTCGGCGGTCTCGAAGATCTTGTAGTACGGGTTCCCCCGGCGGAGCTGGTCGCCCCGCGAGCGCCGCTCGGCCGTGACCTCGTCGGCGCGCTTCCCCTCGGCGCGCGCCGCGCGTATGTCGCGCAGCATCTCCTCGCGGTTCGCCCTGTCGAAACGCTCGATCGCGAACATCGGCCGGTATTGGACGAAGATGCCGGCCCCGAAGAGGCTCGTCTCGATGTACTGGCCCTTGCCGGTGATCTCGCGGTGGTAGAGCGCGGCCGCAACCGCGTAGGCCATGAACATTCCCGCTGAAAGGTCCGTCGGCGAGGTCGTGATGATCGGGTGCGGGACGCCGCCGGCGCCTTCGAACGACATGATGCCGGTCATCGCCTGGGAGACCAGGTCGAATCCCGGCCGGTCGGCGTACGGGCCCTTGGAGCCGAATGCGGTGTTCTCGCAGTAGATGAGCCGCGGATTGATGGCGGAGAGCGTCGCGTAGTCCATCCCGAGCCGGGCGGCCACGCCCGGCCGGTAGTTCGCCAGCAGCACATCGGCCGAGAGCACGGCACGCCGAAGCACGTCCT
>CALMIW010000166.1 GCA_937864275.1 uncultured Dehalococcoidia bacterium | reverse complement strand
ACAGTGTCTCGAGGTCGAGGACGCGGGCACGGGATATTCCAACGACTTCCCGCCTGCCGCCCATCACCTTTCGCCATGCTTGCACCATTCCTGTTTCGAAGGCCGGTAGCAACCGGCTCCGGAGGAACCCATGGCGACGAACAGGCTGGCGGAAGAAGGCATTTTCTCCTCCCTGAGGGAGCGGTACGGCAGCATCGACAACGCCCTGGCGGAGCACGCCGAAGGCTGGGCCGGCGTCGGCGCCGAGGCATCGATCGCCGATGAGTCCTCGTTGCGCGACGCACTCGCCGGGCCGCAGCACGACCAGATCATCGCCATTCTCATCGGGCTCGCGAAGGCGCCGCCCGTGGATGGCGAGGCCCTCCCCATCCACGCCGAGAAGAACCAGGACATCGAGGTCGAGAACGACGAGACGCACGTCGCCGCCGCTCTCGGCGCGCGCCGGGGCGTGTGGGACGACACAGACATCGGCCATGTGCTCGAAGACGGCCCGTCCACGCTCCTCGGCGTCCACGACGACGGGGAGATCTACGCGAGGCTCGGTCCGGGAGCCATCATCGCCGACGTACCGGGGCACAGTGGCGAAATCACGGGCAACGCCGACGGAGACGGCCAGGGCGAGGTCACGCTCCGGTTCCAGCGCGTCGCGGGCGACTGGAATGGCGACGGGCGCGATACCGTGGGCATCACGGGTGATTTCGACGGGGATGGCGACACCGATGGCGCCGACCTGCTGGCATAGCAGAGCCTACTCCGGCGGTGCTCCAGCCTGATCGGTCGACCCACCGCCGCCACGGCCGCGCCGGTTGCGGCTGCGCCCCTGCCGCTGGCCGCCCTCGCCCTGGGGCTGGGACTGCGGCGCTTCGTTCGAGGGCGGCCGCGGCGCGCGCTGGGGGCGCGGTTCGCGAGGCGGGCGCTGCGCCGCGCCTTCGCCGGGCTGGTCGCCGCTTCGGCGAAAGACGCGGCCCTCGGCGGCATTCGCAGGCGCAGAAGGCTGGCCCTGCGGACGCCGTTCCGGGCGTTCGCCGCGCGGACGCGGTCCGCGCTGTTGTTGTTGTTCGCGAGGCTGCTGGGGCGCGCCGCCCCGCTCCGGGCCGCGCTGAGGGCGGCGATCTTGCTGCCTGCCCTGCGGGCGTTCGGCCGCCTGTGGCTGTTGTTCGCCGCGGGGCGGGCGCGCGGGCATGTTCTTGCGCGGGCCACCGCCCGGCAGCCGGCCGCGACCGGGACCCGGCTCGAAGGTGGGGCGCGCGTCGATCCAGTCGGGCTCGGCGGCTGCGCGCTCCGCGGCCATGCGGTCTTCCTCGGTCTCTTCGATGAGTCCCTGGGCGATCGCGTCGACGCGGCTGATGCTCGGCGGCGGTTCGCCCGACTTGCTGGTCACGTCCCAGCGGACGACCGTCCCGAGGTCCCTGTCCGGGACTTCGATGCGCTGACCATCGGCGTAGAGCGTGACCGAGCGGCGCAGGATGTTGATGCCGATGACCTTGCCTTCGCCGGTAGGAGTGCTGCAGCGCTGACCCATCTTCGGGAGCGTCTTGCGCATCTCCTTGTAGCCCTCTTCCTCGTAGCTGAGGCAGCAGAGGAGGCGGCCGCAAAGGCCGCTGATCTTCTGCGGATTGAGCGGCAGTTCCTGCTCCTTCGCCATCCGGATCGAGATCGACGGAAACGTCGTCAGCCAGCTGGAACAGCAGAGTTCGCGTCCGCAGATGCCATAGCCGCCGGCCATCTTCGCGCGGTCGCGCGCGCCCATCTGGCGCATGTCGACACGGGCGCGAAAACGGTCCCCAGCGCGCTTCACGAAGTCGCGGTAGTCGAGCCGGTCCTCGCTCGTAAACGAGAAGGTCAGCCGGCGTCCGTCGAGGGTGTATTCGGCTCCGTCGATGTGCGCGGGAAATCGCAACTCCTCGCCGAGGCGGCGAGCCTCGGGGAGCAGTTCCTCCGCCTGTCTTCTCAGTTCATCGGCCTTCCGGATGTCACTCTCGGTGGCGAGGCGGAGGATCGGCTTCAACTCCTCGCGGCCGAGTTCGTTCACGACAACCTGGTCCGGGGCGATGACGACTTTCGCGATCTCGGGCCCGCGCACGGTTTCGACCACGACGAATTCGCCGGGATCGAGTCGCATCCCGGCGGTATGGAAGTAGAAAATCTTCCCGGCGTTTCGAAAGCGTACGCCGGCGACGCGAGGCAGTTCTTCAGGCATGGGCCACCGGTTCTTCCTCGGGGCTAGGGGCCAGTGTAACGCGAGGGAAGCTCAGGAGCATGAGTTCGAAGGCGGTCCGGGGGATGACGTTCGTCTGGAGGTCTTCCCGCGCCTGGCGGATCGCGGTCAGCGCTTCGACGAAGCCCGCGAGAGCTTCGTTCGAGGCACCCTCTGAGGCGCCGTGGCGGAGGCGCTCTTCCCAGAAAGCCTCCCAGGTGTCGATTTCGAGGAGGACCGCCGCACGGTCCTTCCGGTACCGTTCGGCAAGGTCGCCGGCGTAGCGGAAGCGGCCGCCGGTGCCATCGGAGGCGACGCCGGCGCAGCGCGAAAGCAGGCGCGCGCGGTCGCCCATCAGGTCCGGCTGTTCGGCGAACTGGATGGCCCTGCCCGGCTTGCCCCGGCTGGCCTCGGCTGCCCGGGCGGCAAGGCCGGGTTCGATCCCACGGGCGACCAGGCCGGCC
>CALMIW010000165.1 GCA_937864275.1 uncultured Dehalococcoidia bacterium | reverse complement strand
CACCTGCAACTACGACGGGGAGCAGAAGAACCGCACCGTCATCGGCGAGGATGCGTTCATCGGCAGCGACACGATGCTGATCGCACCGGTGACGATCGGCGCTCGCGCCTACACGGCCACCGGTTCGGTGGTGACGAGGGACGTCGGCCCCGGCGAAACTGTCGCGGGCGTGCCGGCGCGACCGTTCCAGCGGAAGAGCGGGAGCAAGGAGCCGTCCATCTGATGGAGCTCTCGTCGATCCTCTCGATTGCCACCATTGCCGCGGTCTCGCTGGTGCTTGCGGCGGTTGCCGCTGCCGAGGCGGCGCTGGAACGGGCGAATGACGTGCGCATCCAGGCACTCGCCGCCCGCGGGAACCGGCAGGCCCTTCGAATCGCGGGCGACGTCGGCCAGCCGGGCCGCTTCCTGGGCGCGCTCACGACCGCCCGCGTGCTCGCGTCCGCGGCCATCGTGGGGATGTTCGCCTACCTGGGGGCGCGGGACGACGACGGGTTCTTCAGCGTTATCGGATTCGCCCTCGGCGGCGGCGTGTACGTCGCGTTCATCCAGATGACGGTCGGGCTGGTGGTGGCACGCTCGCCCGAACTGGCCGCCCTCCAGCTCAGCGGGATCGCCCGGGTGACGAGCTTCGTCTTCGCGGTCCCGGCCTTCATCCTCGGCCTGCCATCGCGCGTTGTCGCCCGGTCGATCATCCAGGTCTCGCGGGACCCGGATACCGACATCCTCACACTCGTCGAACGGGAAGAGGCCGCAGGCGGCGTGGAAGAGCAGGAACGCCGGATGATCCGCGGGATCATCGCGCTCGAAGACAAGTCTGCCCGGGAGATCATGGTGCCGCGCATCGACATGGCCGTTGCCGACATCGAGGACAGCATCGAGGACGTCGCGACCATCGTGACCGAGCGGGGATACAGCCGGGTGCCCGTGTTCCGGGAAAACATCGACGACATCGTCGGCATCCTCTATGCCAAGGAACTCCTCCGGGCGATGAGCAACGGCGGACGCGAGCGGCCACTCGCCGAGATCCTGCGCGAACCGTTCTTCATCCCCGAATCCAAGCGCCTCGATGAGCTGCTCCAGGAGATGCAATCGCGGCGCATCCACATGGCCATCGTGGTGGACGAGTATGGCGGGACCGCCGGACTGGTCACGATCGAGGACCTGCTGGAGGAGATCGTCGGCGAAATCGAGGACGAGTACGACGTCGCCCGCCCGGCGATGGAAGTCATCTCCGCGGACGAGGTGGTGCTGGACGCCGGCACGACCACGGATGTGCTGAAGGAACTGTTCGACTACGAGATCGAGTCCGAGGACTTCGACACGGTCGGAGGTTTTGTGATCCACCAGCTGGGACGGCTACCTTCGGTCGGCGACGAGGTTGAAGTCGAGGGGCTGAACCTCCGCGTCCTCAGCATGTCGGGTCGTCGCATCCGGCGCCTGCGGGTCGCACGAGTGCACGAACGGGAGCCCGAAGGCGCGGGCGCCCACTAGGCTGTAGAGTGCCGCGCGTGGAGCAACACCCGGAACTGCCGTACTGGCTGGCGCTGCGGCGCGCCGGACTCGGAAGCACGAACTTCGCACTGCTCCTGGCGCGTTTCGGCAGCATCGAAGCGGCCTGGGGAGCCTCGGCGGAGTTGCTGGCTTCGGCCGGACTCGAAGCCCAGTACCTCCGCGCCGTGGCGAAGGCGAAGCAGGCATACGACGGAGAACGCGAACTGGCGCTCATGGCGAAGCACGGAGCACACGCACTCACCTGGCTGGACGAGGCTTACCCGGCCAGCCTGCGCGACACCCCGCGGCGCCCGCGGGTACTCTCCGTCGGGGGCCCGCCCGGCCCCCAGTCCGAACAAGCGGTGGCCGTCGGGGGGCCCCGCCATGTCACACCGTACGGGCGGCAGGCTGCCGAGCACTTCTGCTCCGTGCTGGCGCAGAGCGGTGTCGCGATCGTCAGCGGTCTGGCACGCGGAGTCGATGCGATTGCCCACCGCGTGGCACTCGAGAATGGCGCCCCGACGGTCGCGGTGCTGGCAGGCGGCATCGACCAGGTGTACCCGCGCGAAAACGCCGGGCTGGCCGAACGGATCGTGGAGAACGGCTGCCTGGTAAGCGAATACCCGGTGGGCATCCCGGCGCGGCGCGACTACTTCCCGCGCCGCAACCGGATCCTCTCGGGCCTGGCCCGCGCGGCCCTCCTCGTGGAGGCGGGCGAAGGGAGCGGCGCGCTCCACACCGCCAACTGGGCATTCGAACAGGGCCGGGACGTCTTCGCCATCCCGGGAAGCATCTTTTCGCGGCAGAGCTACGGCACGAACCAGCTCATCCGGGAGAACACGGCGAAGCTGGTCGCGACGCCGGAACAGCTCTGCCAGGAGCTGAACCTGATCGCAACGGGCGCACCGTCCACGGTGGCGATGCCGATGGAAGCGCAGCCGGCGCTGTTCGAACGGCGGCCGGCGGGTGAGCCGAAGCCCGCACCGTCCACAATCGACCACCCGCTCCTCAGATGGCTGGCACAGGGGCCGCTCCACATCGACGAAATCGCCCGCAACGCGGGCCTGCCGATCGCCGAAGTGAGCGGCGCTCTGCAGATCCTCGAACTGGAGGGCCGGGTCCGTCCGGCGGGCCCGATGACCTATGCCATCGCCTGATTCCGCGTATGGAATCGGGAAGCCTTCAGGGCCGTCCCTCTAGACAGAGCGTGAAGACGCTCTCTACTCTCGAAAAACGCGCCGGTCGAACTACACCGGCGAAAGGTATTCTTTTGGCAACTGTTACACCCCGGAAAAGCGGCACCCGCGCCAAGGCGACGCCGACCAAACGGCGCCCGACGGAACGATCCCGCCGCGAACCCGAAGCCCCTGAACCCACCACACCCCGCGGACGGGGCAACCGCGCGCGAAACCTAGTCGTCGTCGAATCGCCGACGAAGGCGCGGACGGTAAAGAACATCCTGGGCGACGACTATGAGGTCATCGCCTCGGTCGGCCATGTGCGGGACTTGCCGCCGTATGGCTACGGCGTCGAAAGCGTGGAGAAGATGGACTTCACGCCGAAGTACGTTGTGGTGAAAGACAAGCGCCGCGGCGTGGACAAGTCGGAAGTCGTTGCCGACATCGCCAAGGCAGCGAAGCAGGCGACGCGCGTCTTCCTCTCCACCGACCCCGACCGCGAGGGCGAAGCGATCGCCTGGCACATCAAGGAGGCGGCGGGGATCCCGGACGAAAAGGTGACCCGAGTCGTCTTCCACGAGATCACGAAGCCCGCGATCGAGGCCGCGTTCACAGAAGCGACCGGCGCACACGTGGACGGTGCAATCGACCACGGGCGCAAGGCGCCGGGCAAGATCGACATGGACCTTGTCGATGCGCAGCAGCGCCGGGTTCTTCTCGCCCCGGCCGGCGGGACGGCTGGCGCCCGCGAGGAAGGCGCCCTTGCGCAGACCGGGCTGGGGGGTCTGCGTGACCGACACGGAGGCGGCGTCGCGGGTGGGCAGGGAGGC
>CALMIW010000164.1 GCA_937864275.1 uncultured Dehalococcoidia bacterium | reverse complement strand
AGGGCGTCGAGCCCGGGCATCGGCTTCATCGCCTGGGCGCCGTCGACCTCGTCGGCGAGGCCCTTGTCGACCTTCAGGAACGGCACGACCTGCTTCACGTCCCACAGGTACGCGGCCGATCCCACGCCCTCGATCTGACGATCCATCGTCATCTCGAACAGGATCGCGCCGAGGACGCGGTCGCCGGTGAAGGCCGGGCTGGTGCAGATGCGCGATCGCATCGCGTGCATCAGGTCGAACATCTCCTCCCCGCTGGAGTAGGCGCTCTCCTCGATGCCGTACAGGCGCAACGCCTTGGGGGTGCTGCCACCGCTCTGGTCGAGGGCGGCGATGAAACCGGCCCCGCTCTTGACGCGTTCGTACATCTCGCTCATGCGGCCATCGTAGGCACCCCCGGCAGGCGCGAGGGCAGTGACCACGGGAAATGGGTCGTACGTCCTGGCGATGGGCCGCATCCCTGCGAGCGATCTGGCGCGATGCCCGGCCCGTGCCGCCCGTTTCGTCAGTTCGGCTCAGCTCGTCAGCTTCGAGTACTTGCGTTGGGCAGCCTGCTTGGACACGCCGAGCCTGGCGCCGATCTGGCTCCACGACCTGCCGTTGCGCCGCGCGATGCGAATGGCGTCGGCGAGCGCCGTCTCGAGGTGGTCGCGGCGGGCTGCGTAGCGGGCGATCGCCTCGAGCTCGTCGGTGCCGGCCTCGACCAGATCATCGCCGCCGCCATCGTCTGTCCACGCTCCGAGCGCTGCTGCTCGCTGTGCGCGTGTCGGACTCATCGCATCCACCAACCAGGTCGATCATGACGGCGAGGCATTCTTCCGGGTCGCTCTGTGCCAGCTCCTCGACGTGCTCCCATGCGTCGAAGTCGCTCTTCGAATCGAGACGGTCTTGCCGAACTGAGCTCGTCGACAATGCGTGGAACCGCCAGTACCTCTCGACGACCTCGCTGCGATGCACGGTTCAAGTCCGACTCACGCGAGCCGCAACGCCATCAAGATCATCAACCAGGCAGTTCGGGGCGAGATGCCGGGTTGCTCCACTAGTAGCACCATAGGTAGCATCCTGGTATGAAGGTCAGTGTCAGCCTGCCAGACGAGGACGTGGAGTTTCTCGACACGTACGCCGAGCGAGAGGGCTTCGCCTCGAGATCGGCCGTGCTCCACAAAGCAGTCCGACTGCTGCGCGCCTCGGAGTTGGGCGCCGCCTACGAAGACGCGTGGGCAGAGTGGGAGGCGGCCGACGACAGTGCTCTCTGGGAGTCCACGGCAGCGGACGGACAGGCCTGATGCGGCGAGGTGAGATCCGGCTCGTCGACCTCGAACCCGTCCGAGGTGCAGAGGCCGACAAGCAGCGTCCAGCGATCATCGTCAGCAACGACGGCGCCAACAACACAGCGCAGCGCCTCGGGCGAGGCGTCATCACCGTCGTGCCCGTCACGTCGAGTACCGATCGCGTCTACCCGTTTCAGGTCTTCCTGCCTGCGAGCGTCACAGGCCTGACTGCTGATTCGAAGGCGCAAGCGGAGCAAGTGCGCTCGATCGCCATTGAACGACTCGGTCGACGAATCGGCATGCTCAACGCAGAACTGCAGACGGATCTCGACGAAGCACTTCGTCTCCACCTCGCTCTCTGACTGCCGAGCCGAGCAACGGTCCGAGCGGCAGTTCCGTGCTAGCAGGCCGGGCGCGGGAGTGATGTGCCTGCGGCGCGTTCGACACGGCTGAAGGCCTCCGGCGACAGTTGGTTCCAAAGCCAGGCGTGGGTCAGCGCGGTCCGAAACCTCGGGGATTGGCGCGCCTGCTCCTCAGCCCAGCTCAGGGTGGATTCGCCGTCGGTGACCAAGCTCTCGAGCGGGCCAGCACCGATTCGTGCGACATCTTCGGATCCGGCCTGCTGGAGCATTGCCACCACCGTCGCACGCGTCCGGGCGCTGTCGACGTACCAAGCAGGCGAGTACCACAGCGCCGACGCCCACCCATCGGGACCCGACGGCCGGTGTCGAGCACGTTCATCGTGACGGCC
>CALMIW010000163.1 GCA_937864275.1 uncultured Dehalococcoidia bacterium | reverse complement strand
GCGACGGCGATCACCGGGTCGCACTGGAACGGGTTCCTGTTCTTCGGGCTGACCACGAAGGGGACCGCATGAGCGCTACCGCCACCAAGCGTCCCGCTGTCTCGCGTCGCGCCGCCGCCGATGCCGCGTTTGGTGGCTCCTCGCCGCCCAAGTCGGGCCCGCGGGCCATTCGATGCGCCATCTACACGCGCAAGAGCACCGAGGAGGGCCTCAACCAGGAGTTCAACAGCCTGGACGCCCAGCGCGACAGCGCCATCGCGTACATCGCCAGCCAGAAGAACGAGGGGTGGCAGTGCCTCTCCGAGAAGTACGACGACGGCGGATTCACCGGCGGAAACATAGAGCGCCCGGCGCTCAAGCGGCTGATGGACGACATCGAAGCGGGGAAGGTCAACTGCGTGGTGGTCTACAAGGTTGACCGGCTCAGCCGATCGCTGATGGACTTCGCGCGGCTGATGGAACTCTTCGACCGCAAGGGCGTGTCGTTCGTCTCGGTCACGCAGCAGTTCAACACGACCCACTCGATGGGCCGCCTGACGCTGAACATCCTGCTGTCGTTCGCGCAGTTCGAGCGGGAGATCATCTCCGAGCGCACACGGGACAAGATCGCCTCCGCTCGCCGCAAGGGCAAATACCAGCACGGCAAGCCGATCCTGGGGTACGACTTCGTGCCAGCGCCCGCTCCCTTCACGGGGCGACGGCTTGTCGTCAACAAGGAGGAGGCGGGGCGCGTGCTTCGAATCTTCGAGTTGTACCTCGAGGCGGGGAGCATCCTCCGCGTTGCCGACGAGTGCAACAGCCGCGGATGGACCACGAAGTCATGGACGACCACCGCGGGGCGCACGGTCGGCAACCGGGAGTTCGACAAGACGATCATCTCGCGGATGCTCCGGAACCCGCTTTACCTGGGAAAGGTGCCGCACAACGGGGCGGTCTACGACGGCGAACACGAAGCGATCATCGACGATGATCTCTTCCGCCGCGTCCAAGCCCAGCTGAAACTCGCGGGCGAGCGCGGCGGGGCGAATGTGAGGAACTCCACGGGATCGCTCCTTGGCGGGCTGGTCCGTTGCAAGGGGTGCGGGTGCGCGATGTCCCCGAGCAGTGCCTCGAAGAAGAAGCCCGACGGGACGCGCACCCGGTACCGCTACTACGTCTGCTCCAACGCGGTGAAGCGCGGGCGGCAGCACTGCGCCGCCCCGTCCCTACCGGGGCCGGCGCTCGAAGCGTTCGTTCTTGACCAGGTGAAGGCCATTCTGGCCGACTCGCCGCAGATGGAGGTGGTCGTGGCCCGCGCGATCGACTTCCTCCGCGATGCGGCCAGCGCTCGGATCGCCGAGCAGACGCGGCTTCGTGCCGTGCTCGAACGGCTCTCCGGCGAGGAGCCCACGGCCGCCACGCGCCGCGAGACCGAGCGTGTGCGTCGGACGCTCGCGGCGGTTTCCACGCAGGTTGCGGCGGATGCCGCCCGCCTGATCGACGAGGACGAGGTGGTCGGAGCGGTCGAGGCGTTCGACGGTGTCTGGAACGCGATGACGCAGGCCGAACGCGCCGAGTTCCTGCACGTTGTGCTCGCGTCTGTTGAGTACGACGGCCAGTCGCAGAACGTCTCGATCACGTTCAACACCGAACTCGCTCCAGCGGAAACACCCAGCGCATGACCTCACCCTCCAAACAAGCGGGCCGCGCTATGGGGCCAGTCCCGATCACGACGACGGCGAGATTCGTCGTGCCGGGACGGGAACGAGCGGCGACGCCGTCCAGAAATGCGAAGTCCGAATCGCTCGGCCGGGTGCCCCGGGTCGCGCGGCTGATGGCGCTGGCGATCCGGTTCGATGGCCTGGTTCGGGAGGGGGCGGTGAGCACGCAAGCGGAGCTCGCTGCCGTTGGCCACGTCACGCGCGCCCGCGTGACCCAGATCATGAACCTGCTCCACCTAGCTCCTGACCTGCAGGAGGCCGTGCTCCATTTGCCGCCGGTCCGGGCCGGCCGCGATCCGGTGACTGAGCACGAATTGCGCAAGGTGGTGGCGAAGGTTGAGTGGTCCGATCAGCGGCTCGCGTGGGGACAGATCCTCGCTTCGTCGTCCTAACCACGGTGTGGACAAGGGATTGGCACCTGACGACGATGGCCAGAGACAGACCCTCCGCACCCTGTCAGATGTGAACGACAGTTTCCCTAACGGATACACTACTGCCCATCTACCCGCCAGGCGTTCTCGGCGGGCTCGTGGCGGAGGCCGCGGGATCTTCGCGTCTGGCCGGAGTCGCCGATGTCCAAGAGTCTTCGTGCGGGGAAGTGGGTCAATCCGGGTTCGCTCAACGGGATCGACCCCAAACTCCAGATTCGGTTTTTTCAGCACTACCGCAATGAACTCGAGCCGCTCGGCGTGTTCGTCGGCGCCGGCATCGATGATGCGGTCGTGCGCCGCATCATGTGCGGCGAGGTGGCCGGCCTCTCGGCAGAGTTGGTGGACCGCATTGGCGTCATCGATGAGATGTCGACTGGCGGCAACCACCAATTGCTCCTGGACGAGGCGAAACGCCTCGGGCTCGACGTCGGCCCATCCCCGAGCACCGCAGACCTCGTGGTCCACCTGCTTCTCGACGGCACCGAGTCCCTCGAGCGCATCTACGCCGAACGCCTGCCCATCGCACGTCGCCTCTTTCGCAGCCATTTCGCGCTGACGGCGGACCCCCCGCTGATCTCCGGCGTTGCCGACCATGTTCTGAAAGGGTACGAAGATGGGCTGGAGACGGACTTTGTCGGGCGTCGGCGCGGATCGGGCGTGCGTGTGTTTCATTTCCCCACGCCGACCGGGTTCCGGCAGATGATCCGCCGCGCCGACTTGGCCCACCGCGATGTGTCAGTTGACCCAGTGACCGGCGGCCGCCAGCACATCATCTTCCATCCGGAACGGTTCGACGTCCTGATCTATGAGCAAGGCCAGGGCGAGATGCAGGTCAACGCCAAGCATGACGCCGATGTCCGCGCTTACCTCGAGCATGTCGGTCACCACCTTTTCGGCCAGTCGCAACTGTTCCTGGCCGAGGGGCTTCCTGCAAAGTACACGCTCAAGCCCATCCTTGAAAAGGGTGAGGCGTGCCTGCGCTGCGATGACGTACCGGAGCTCGATGGCGTCTGGTTGCGAGGCCTTGACTGGTCGCATTCCAAGGGCGTAGACCTCGTCGAACGCCCGCGTTCGAAGAGCGACCTCTTCCGGGCGATGACCGACTCCGGCCGCGGAATCCCTCGCGGCGTGAAGCTCATGAGCGCCACGTTTAACGTGCTGTTCAGAACGGGACGGGAGGGGCAGCTCCGGATCGTGCTGCCCAACAACGCCGTGTACTCGCGCGAGAGCGACAGCGAGGTCATCCTCCGTTGGCTCGGCCTGCGCGGCTTCCTCCAGGACCGCAGGAAGGCGACCGATGGGCTCACTCGCGCACTTGTGGCAGCGTCTTGAGACCGCGCCCGCGGATGCCGCGCCTCACACAGAGTGGCATGCCCTGTGCGGAGACGGCTTCGCCTGCATCGAAGGGCTGCT
This sequence comes from uncultured Dehalococcoidia bacterium, assembly GCA_937864275.1. GTDB lineage: Bacteria > Chloroflexota > Dehalococcoidia > Tepidiformales > Tepidiformaceae > Amarobacter. The sequence goes on along the minus strand of CALMIW010000163.1, from coordinate 1,766 downwards.
CGAGGCCAATGGTCGCCGTGCTTCGGTGGTCGCGTCGCCACGGCTGAATGCGCCCGACATGCGCGTGGTGATTCACAAGAACGGGACAGTGGCAGCTGTGTGCGATGAGGGGGTCACGCCCCGGCGAGAGCTCGCGCCGGAGGAGTACACACTTCTGCACCTCTCGCCCATGCGAATGCGACCGGCAATCGCCAGCGCCCTCGGTCTGGAAACGTCTACATCGCCAATCAACGGCCTTCCGGGTCACTTCCGCATCGGTACGTGGGGCGTACCAGGATCGGACCGGTTCCCGGTCACTTTCGTGGCCCAGCCGGATACCACGGCGCTGGCGGTCACGATCCGGTCCGTCGCGTCGTCCAATCAGCTGGGCACGATCATCATGACGCCGACGGCGCAGGGCTGGTCGGACGAGCTTCGGGAATGGGTCGAGGCACGAAGGGGCGTGCTCGTGCCCGCAGAGGATGCTCTCAGCACGGACGGCTCCGGCCTGACGGCATCCGAGCTCTGGGAGGGCTTCATTGACCGATTCGTTCGCCGCAATGGGCTCAATCTTGCAGCTCCCCGTCGCACCAAGCCGAAGCGCAAGAAGCGAGCGGATCGCCTGGGCGCGATCAAGGCAGTCGAGAAGGCGCTGACCCAAATGGCGCGGGACCGCGTGTCGCTGATTCGCTCGCGGCTCAGGGATGATCAGGGCATGCCCGCCAGCTTGCCCCGGGTGACGAAGTCGGCGATCGCGGCAGCGGCCAAGGTCCAGCCACATGTCATCACTCGCGTGTTCAACGACACGGACGCCGATTCCGTCCGCTCGCTGTTCACACTGGTGAACGACCCGCAGGCGCTGTGGGATTCCGGATTCGGGCGCGTCCGGCTCGGTCGCTGATCCACCCAACCTCTTGCACTTTGCGTTGGTTGCTGTAAGTGCAAACCGCACGGCAGTTGTCATTTGGCTCCGTGTTTTCAGGCCTCCGGTGATGGTGGTCCAAATTCTCTACGCGCTGTTCTGCAAGCCCCACCGGCTGGTGAACACGCCGCGACGTGCGGCGCAAACCACTCACCAGCACGGAAGCCATCCATGCTCGCAGAACCCACCGTCTCTCCCACCGTCACCACTCCCAACTCCTCCTTCGCAGTCTTACCGCAGTCAGATCTGCCTGATCTCACTCTCCGGCAGATGAAGTTCCGCACCGAGCGGCTCGGACGCCTTTACACGCTCACCACTGATCAGGTCGCGGATCTGTGGCAGGAGTTGGCGGCCGAGATCGTGCGGGCGTTGCGGCGGTTCGACCCGACGATCGCATCGCGGACGACGTTCATGAAGGGCGTCATGAACCTCTGGTACCGGCAGAAGAGCAAGCAGCTCCGCCGCGAGGCGGCCGTGCGCGAGCGCCTGGTGCCGCTGCCGCCTCTGGGGACCGAGGGCATGGACTTCGCCGACCGCCGCCTCGGTGGCGTGACCGAAGTGGATGCTCGCCTCGACCTGGCGGACCGGATCGCCGACCTGCCCCAAGATCTGTTCGCGCTCGCCCGCGACCTGCTCGCTGGCAAGTCAGTCCCGGAGATCGCCGCCGAGCGCGGCGTCCACCGGGGAACGGTGAACCGCATGGTCCTGCAGCTGCGCGTCCACCTGGCCGACTTCGATCCGGCTGCCAACTAAGCGCGCGACAAGTGGCGGGCGCGGGCAGGCGGGTATAGGCGGCCCCCCAGCCGGAAGCCCCGGACGGAGCCCCCCCACCCCCCCGCCCAGACCCCACCCCCCCATCCGCTGG
>CALMIW010000162.1 GCA_937864275.1 uncultured Dehalococcoidia bacterium | reverse complement strand
CCAGTTCCACGAGGTCGTTCATCCCTTCTCCGGCAGAGGCCGTTTCGTTGGCGTGAGACTGCAGCATCGAGGCAATGAGCATCGGGCCGTCCGGACCAAGAGCCTGCTCGGCGAACTCGACCAGGCCCAGCGTCGGCCCCATGAACGGAAAGACAACGATCATGGTGTATTCGAAGGTCTTGCCTGCCTCGGTCATGATGCCCGGGATGCTGGCTGCCAGTTCGGTCGCGCTCATGGACTCGTAATCCCGGCTTCGGATGCTGGCACAGAATTGTTCGATGCGGGGAACGAACTCCTCGGTCCAGATGTTGACGACACCTCTCTCGAGGACTTCCTGCGTTGGTGGTGGCGGCGCGAAATCCTTGGTGAAGAGATAGCCGTTTACGAAGATCGACTCGAGCCCGAACGCTTCCGCGTTGGCCGTCCGATAGAACTCCTGTGAAAGTCGGGGTAAGGCCGAAGCGAAGTGCATGGGGTCGAAGGCCCAGGACGATTCCGCGTCTTCAGGTTTGGCAAAGTTGGGCTGGAACTCAACGAGCGAGGGAGATGTCATGAGTGGCCTCATTCAGGGACTGTCGCCAGGAATCGCGCCCCGGGTTCCTGCACCCCGACGCGCGTGCTCCTCGGGCTTCTCGAGGAGCCGCGGGATGTTAACACATGACACAACGTCCGGTGGGCAATCTCGGATTTCCCTGCGCCGGCTCACCCGCCCGTGGCAGTCGGCTCCGGCACCACCTGGGATTGGGACGCTCTCGGCGCTGCCGGGCGCACCGCCCCGGCTGTCGCAAGATTCACCACTGCTATGACCGCGAGGATGGCGAAGAGCAGATGGAACCGGCTGACCGAGGGGTCTCCACCGAGGACCCCTGCCAACACCGCGGCTCCAAGGACGGAGCCGACGTACCGCATCATCGAGAACGACCCTGAAGCGGAACCAGCAACCGCCGCCGGGATCGAGTTCAACGCCACGGACGTATGCGGCGCTCCGAGCAAACCGGTTCCCAGGCCGATCAATCCCAGCAGGCCGATAACGACGACCACGGGAGCCTCGCCGATGGCTGCGGAGATCCCGACGGCGGCTATCACGAGGCAGGACGAACCCGCAAGGAGGACTGGTCGCGGTCCGATGCTGTCCGTCAGGCGGCCTCCGAGCAAGGAAACGACGACCATCGCGGCGCTCATCACGAACAGCGCAAACCCCACGAATCCGTCCGCACGCCCACCGATGTCCCGCAAGTAGAGGGGCATTGCGATCAGCGTCGTATACATCACAAGGTTCGCGAGAGCGGAACTGGCTGCCATGGACCCGTAGTTGCGATTTCGGAACAGGCGCAGATCGACCACGCCGCGACCCGTGCGAGCGTAGCGCAGGCCATAGGCTGCCGTGCCGAACGCGAAGAGCGCGACGGCAGCCGCGGTTACCGCGGGCACTCCCATGCGCAAGGAGGCACCCACCAGAGTGATACCGGTGAACCAGGCGAGCAGCGCGCCCAGCGAAAGCGCGTCCACCTGGAGTGACCGCCTTCCGGCGCCGTCATCCACGGGTAGGCGAAGCACCAGCTTGAAACTCAGGAGGGCAAGGGGAAGGTTGACCGCGAAAAGCCACGGCCAGCCGCCCACCGTCATCAACACGCCCCCAAGCGGTGGACCAAGTGCCGCTCCGGCCCCGATGACCGCACCGTTGAAACCTAATTGTCCGGCGAGCCGCCCCGGCTCAACGGTCTTCCGCAAGTACGCCGTGGCATTCGGCGCGATCAGCGCCACGGACACTCCCTGCATCGAACGCAGGGCTACCAGGATGGGGAAGTTCCACGCGAAGGCCGAAGCCATCGAGAACACGAGCAGAACGATCAGCCCGACCTTCATCACGCGGATGTGCCCGAACGCGTCGCCGAGCCGGCCTCCCGCTGGTTGGCATACGGCCACCGCGATGAGGTAACTACTCACCAGAAAGGCGACTGCCCCTACGCCGATGTCGAACTCGCCTCGGATTTCGGGCAACGCAACAGCGAGCATGGAGGAGTTGAGCGGCCCGAACACGC
>CALMIW010000161.1 GCA_937864275.1 uncultured Dehalococcoidia bacterium | reverse complement strand
GGTTGCCGAGGCGGTGCTGCTTGTGTTGGTGAGTGTGACCTGGGCCCGGGGCTGCGCGGGGGCGGGCCTAAGGGGCTCGTAAATCCCGCCGCCCCCGAGGGCAGAAGGGGCCCATTCCGAACCGTTGTAGCGGAGAACATCACCCGCGAGGGGGAGTGCGCTGGCGACTTCGATTCCCTGGAGGCCACCTGCCGAGCCGGCCCGGAGGGCGTATGAGGCGTTCGGCACCGCGGAAATCGCCTGGCGCGGGGTGAGTGTCGTGTAGGCGCCGGCACTGTCTCCCGCGCGAACCTGGATTTCGAGGAAGTACTGACTTCCATGGAAGACATCGCCGAAGTCCAGCAGGACGGTGAAGAGTCCCGCCGAGACCGCGGTATCGGCGACCGGCTGGGCCGGCCCAACCTGCACGCCGCCGGCCAGCGCGTCGTAGAGGACGAAGTTGAAGTCATAGCTTCCAGTGGCCTGAGATCCGCCGTCGGCGAGACTGCCCTGGAAGGTGAACGCGGTACTGAGCGCGATCAACGCTTCGGTGTTGGACTGATTGCGCGTTCCGCCCCAGCCCTGGCCGTAGGTGGCGATCGGCGTGATCACCACCGCAACGATTGCCGCGAGCGCCAGCCCGCGGATGGCTATCTTTCTTCCCATTTCCAACTCTCCTCGGCGCGCTTCATCGCCGCCGCGACGGGGAGTATAGGAGGACGGGAGGCAATCCTGTCCCCTATTTTGCGGGTGGGATCGCTTGTAAAACCGCCGCGGATGTGAAGAAGATCACCCTTGGCGCATGGGGCCGACATTACGCTATCGCATTCCCGCGCGCCGATGTGTATCGTGAACGGGCATTCATTTTGACTGCCAGGAGACCGGATCATGTTCGATGCGATCATCGTGGGTGGGCGTTGCGCAGGCTCTCCCACTGCCATGCTTCTCGCGAGGAAGGGCTACAAGATCCTCCTCGTAGACCGCGCGACGTTCCCGAGCGACACGCTTTCGACGCACTACATCACGCCGGACGGGACTGCGCGGCTGAAAGAGTGGGGACTCTTCGAGCGCGTGCTCGCGACTGGCGTCGAGACATACCGCGGCATCTCTCGTTCCATCCAGGGTTTCACTATCCCGCCGGACAGGAGCGAGCCCGAAACCTTCGCACCCCGGCGGACGGCGCTGGACAAGGTCCTGATCGATGCCGCGCGGGAGGCGGGCGCGGATGTGAGGGGAGGGGTTTCCGTCGACGCGCTGCTGATCGAGGACGGAGCGGTCGCCGGGATTCGCGCACACCGCGGCAGCGAATCGTTCGAAGAGCGCGCCCGCGTGGTCGTCGGCGCCGACGGGCGGGAGTCGTTCATCGCCCGGCAGGTGCAGGCGCCGGAGTACAACGAGGGCGGCGGGACAACCGCGGGCTACTACACGTACTTCAAGAATTTCGCGCACGAGGGGCCGGAGCTCTACCTCCAGGGCGGCTCGGCGCACTTCCTGTTCCCGACGAACGACGGCGAGGTCTGCATTGGCGTGGAGTTCACGGCCGACCGGTTCAAGTCGTTCCGGGAGGACATCGAGGGCAACCTGAAGGCGGACCTGGGCTCGTTTGAGCCGCTTGCCGAGCGGTTCCGCAAGGCCGAACGGACGAGCAAGATCTTCGGGCTCGCGCCGCACAAGGGCTTCTACCGCCGGCCGTTCGGGCCGGGCTGGGCGCTTGTCGGTGACGCCGGCTACTACCGTGACCCGCTGCTCGGGCTGGGGATCAACGATGCCTTCCGCGATGCCACGAACCTCTCCGAGGCACTCGACCGGGCGTTCTCCGGGAAGGAGTCGTGGGAGGCGGCCCTGGGCGAGTACGAGGCTGCGCGAAACGAAGCAACCGAGGCTATCTACGGACTGACGAACCTGCTCTGCCAGGACCTGAACCCCTCGCCCCAGGTGCTCCAGATGATGATGGGCGGGCAGCCGGCGCCGCAGCAGCCTGCCGCGGGGTGACCGCGGGCCAGGGGCACTGGCACACTGGGCAGATGGAACTTCGCGTCGCCCATCTGTATCCCGACGTCATGAACATCTACGGCGACCGGGGGAACGTCATCGCCCTGCGCTACCGCTGCGAGGCGCGCGGCATCGGCTTTTCGCTGACCGAAGTGAACGTTGGCGACCCGTTCGACGCGGCAGAGTTCGACCTCGTGCTCATCGGCGGCGGCCAGGACCGGGAACAGCGCCGCATCGCGGAGGACCTGGTGGCGCGCGGCGAAGGGATTCGCGCGGCGATTGAGGACGGCATACCGGCACTGGCGCGGGGCGGCGGCCAGGTGACGCTGATCTACGCCAACCGCGACGAGAAGTCGGTCATCTTCGCCGCCGCGCTGCGCGATCTGGCCGCCGAGTATCCCGACCGGTTCTCCGTGGTGCACTGGCTGGAGTCGGTGCAGGGTCTGCCGAGCGCGCCGGCGCTGGCCCGCCTCGCGGCGCCGCACACCGACCGGCAGGTGTTCATCTTCCGCCCCGGTCCGTTCCTCACCGCCCCGTCCGCCGCCCTC
>CALMIW010000160.1 GCA_937864275.1 uncultured Dehalococcoidia bacterium | reverse complement strand
CGAGATAAGGCCACGTGACTGGAGTTCAGACGTGTGCTCTTCCGATCTCCCGCCATCCGCTTTCGCCTGCCAGCGGCCAGGGTCGGCCGCCGTGCTCGCCAAGCGGGCGGAAACTGCGAGAGCAGCTCTTGCTTGTTCCACGCTCTCGAGGCAGTCCGGTCCGCAGGGAACGTGGCTGAGGAGCGCGACTCCCCCCGAATACTCGCTGATATCGAGGAGAGCGCGCTCACCCGAGAGGCGCCACCGGGACGCTGCCGCGGCCAGGGCATCGATGCCTGCTTCGCCGGACGCCTGGGCAGCGTTGGTGCAACAGGATGGGTAGCCGAGCAGGTCCCCAAGTTCGGCCACGTGAGGTGTACGAGACCGGTCAACCTGCATGACGCGGCGCCCGCGGGCTTCCGATCTCGACCACACGGCGTAGGTGCCGTCGTACTCCATCGACAGACCGTGAGCGTGGGCGCACTGCTGGGCTATATCGACTTCACCCGTCAGGCGAAAGCGGATGGCGGGTCGTCCTGCAGCGAGTCCGAGAAGGTCGACTGCTGCGGACGCGGGAGCGGTACGCCATGGGAACCCGGTCATGGTTTGCACCACACCATCGTGAGCTGCTTGTTGTCGGGGTCGTCCACGGGAGCGAATCCAGCAGCTGTGGCCGCTTTGCGTGAGGGCGCGTTGGAGCGGCGCATGTGCGCGTACACCTGGTCGTAGCCGCTTGCCTCGCAGGCGAGGCGGTACGCGACCGTGCCGATCCCGCGACCCTGCTGGTCCTTGTTCACGAAGATCTGGATGCTCGGGTGCACACCTTGGGGCGGTTCGTCGATCACGTTGATGAAGACCCGACCGACGCGTTGGCCCTTGAGGTCGATGTGCCAGTACCGCCCGCCTGGGTCGCCGCCGGTACCCGGGCTCCCTTTGCCGGCCCGGAGCGAGATCTCCGATTCGGGCGCGGCCGGTCGCCCCCTTGGAGCGCTCCTCGGCTTCGGAGTGGGGCGCGTCCGGCGCCTCGGTTGGGTCATCGTCGCAATGCGGGCTCGATGCCCGCAGCGAAAGCGCTTACCGCTGGCTCCCACATCTCCGCTGGGAAGAAGCCAGGAGA
>CALMIW010000159.1 GCA_937864275.1 uncultured Dehalococcoidia bacterium | reverse complement strand
CAGGACGTTGCGAAGGATTACAGCGCCGAGGGTAATGGGGCCGTCGTCGCTGACGACCTTCAGGCCCATGGCCTTCTTGCCGGGGGTCGCTGCCCAGTAGAACTCGGTGCCGATGTAGTAGGCGATCGTGAGGGCGAAGAATACGAGCGCGGGCAGCCCATCGAGGTTCGCCGAGAACGACGCGCCGTCTGATGTGTCCAATTCGGCGTCGCCGGACAGCACCGACATTACGACGAAGAGCACCGCGAGAATGACCAGGTCGATGATCGCCGCGACGACGCGTTTCCCAAGCATCTGACGCACCAGCCGAGCGGGAGTGTCCGCCCACGCGGACGATACGGGAGGGCTCGCGCGTTAGACCAGCCCTTTCGCCTTCAGCCCATCCACCTCCCCGGGAGATAGCCCGAGGAGCTCGAGGAAGACCTCGTCGTTGTGTTCGCCCAGGAGCGGAGCCCGGCCGGTGACTCGCCCGGGAGTGCCGGTGAGCAGCGGGACGACGCCCGGCTGCAACAGCTGCCCGTAATCGGCCGATTCGACGGAGAGCACCTGGTGGCGGTCCGCGAAGTGCGGGTCGCCGACGATGTCCTCCATCTGGTAAACCTTGGTCGCGGGGACACCGTGGCGGTCGAGGATGGCCTGGCACTCGGCGAGCGTCCGGGGGCGCACCCATTCGGCGAGGATCGCGTGGATGGCGGCGTGGTTCTGCATCAGGTGGGCGCGCGGGGTGAAGCGTTCGTCGTGCACGAGTTCCGGTTGGCCGATCGCTTCGCAGAGCTTCACGAACGCCCGCTGCGTCGTCGCGTTGATGACCAGGAAGTGCCCGTCGGAGGTCTCGAACTGCTCGGCGGGGACGACGCCGGGCATGTAGTTCCCGGAGCGCTCGCGGTCCTTCCCCTGCAGGCCGTAGCTGGCGACATGCGTGCCGCTCATCCTCCACACCGCTTCGTAGAGCGCCATATCGACGTCCTGGCCCTTGCCGGTCAACTCCCGGGCGCGGAGTGCGAGCATCGCCCCGAAGGCCCCGAACATACCGGCGCCGTAGTCGGCGACGAAGTAGGCGGGGCGCACCGGCGGACGGTCGGGGTAGCCCGTCAGCCCGGTGATGCCGGCGAAGGCGAGAGCAACGCGGTCGAACCCGGCGCGGTCCTTGTACGGCCCCGTCTGCCCGTAGCCGCTGATGCGGACCGTCACCAGGCCCGGGTTCGTCTCACGCAGGGTATCGGGGGCGAAGCCCCACTTCTCGAGCGCACCCGGCCGGTTGTTATCAACCAGCACATCCGCTTTGTCGGCGAGGCGGCTGAAGACGGCGGCGCCCTCCGGCTTCGTGATGTCGAGGGTGATCGCCTTCTGGCCGCGGTTGTCCTGGGCGAACGAGACGCTGCCACGGTTCGATTCGCCGGTGACCGGCGGCTCGATCTTGATGACTTCGGCGCCGAATTCGGCGAAGAGGGTGGAGCAGAACGGCGCGGCCAGGATCTGGCCGGTGGTGATGACGCGGATGCCGGAGAGGGGCAGGACGGGTGCGGGTGTGGTCATGGTGGCTGCGGATGATAGGCCATTGGCTGGCTGCTAGCCGGTCTGCGCGAGAGGATCCCCGCCGTGCCCGACAATCCAGGCCCCCGGGAGACGTTCTACGACCGCGTGTATGCGTTTGTCTCGCGAGTGCCTCCGGGCAAGGTGGTCACCTACGGGCAGGTCGCCCAGGAACTCGGCGCACCGGCGGCGTCACGCGCCGTCGGCTATGCGCTGCACAACCTGCCGGGCGAGAGCGGCGTGCCCTGGTGGCGGGTGGTGAACGCGAGCGGCGGCATCAGCCACGGGAGCCGCGGCCCGGCGGCCGCCCTCCAGCGCGAACGGCTGGAGGCCGAGGGCGTGCGCTTCACTCTCGACGGGCGGATCCGGTTGCCGGAGTACCGGTGGGTGGGCGAGAGCTGATGCCGACAGATGAACCGGCCGAATCTGTCACCGACTGGAACTCGAACTCCACCGAGTATTCGTACGATGATGTGGGCAGGATGACGACCGCGCCAAACGTAGCCGCTGCGTCCAGAAGCGCCTTGTCAGGCCACCTAGTTGTAGTTCTCACTACCGTTGTTTACAGGCGTGAGG
>CALMIW010000158.1 GCA_937864275.1 uncultured Dehalococcoidia bacterium | reverse complement strand
CTGCGTGAGCCGCGCCGCGCAGACCACGGCGCCGCGGTCGTTGTAGACGCGCACGAGGTCGTTCATGCGCACGCCGCGCGCGGCGGCGTCCTCGGCGTTGATGCGGATCACCCAGTAGTAGTAACCGTCGACGAGGACCCGGTGCTCCTCGATGTCGTTGACCGAGCTGTCCTTGCCGTCGCACATCGTGTGGTAGCTGAAGCGCGAATGCGGCGAGATCAGCTGCAGCGGGTAGCGCGCGTACGCCTCGGAGCGCGGCCCCTCCCACGACGGCACGTACTTGACGATCGGGGGACGCTCGGGGTCGTCGGGGTCGAAGCGCTTGAGACTCGCGCACTCGAACTCGAACTTGCCGGACTGCGTCTGCAACCCCTTGAGATAACCCTGGCTGTAGTCGCCCGGCAGCGGATGCGGCTCCGGGACGTCCTTGTTGCGGTCCTCGTAGAACCAGCGCAGCGACGGCGGATCGCGCAGCTCCTCGGCCGGCGCCGGCACCACGTAGTAGCCCTTGCGCAGGAACTCCTTCCACGAGATGTGCTTGGGCAGGTCCGACGCGTCGAACATGCGCTTGACCCAGTCGAGGTCCGTCATGCCTTCCGAGAAGTAGGTCCCGAGGCCGAGGCGCGAGGCGAGCTCGGTGAAGATCTGGTAGTCCGCCTTGGATTCGCCCAGCGGCTCGATGCACTTGTGCTGCATCAGGACCACGCGGTGGTTCATCTGCGTCTGGCCGTGCAGCGCGTAGCCGCCCGTGCCGCCGAACTCGCTGATGTCCCATCGCTCGAAGCTGGAGCAGGCTGGCAGCAGGACGTCGGCGAACTTGGCCTCGCCCTCGAGCCAGATCGACTGGTTGACGACGAAGGGCAGCTTGTCCGTGCGGTAGGACTTCACGTACCGGTTGCTGTCGTTCATCGTGCCGATCGACGCGCCGCCGTACTTGTAGAGCATCTGGATCTGCGCGTGCCCGGCCTTCGGGTAGCTGAACTTCTGGAACTGCCCCTCGATCGTCTTGCCGTCCCACGGGTAGCCCTCGGCCTTGCCTTCGAGGATGGCTTCCGGGATCTGCAGCCGCGGGACCTTCTGCGTCGGCGTGTTGAACGACGGCAGCTGAGGCATGCGCTGGTAGTAGCTGATGCCCAGGCCGGTGCTCTCGATGTCACCGGACATGCCGCCGTCCGCGTATCCGGGGAACGAGAACTTGAGGTCGATCGGCGTGCCCCACTGCAGCAGGCCGTAGTTGACGCCGGGCCGGCCCATGCCCTGCATCGCCATGAGGCACGCCAGCGTGCGCGCCCACTGGATGCCGGTCGCCGAGCGGCACGCGCCGCCATGGCCGTTGCCCCAGCCGCCGGCGCCCAGGTAGGTCTTCTTCGACGCCCAGCGTCGCGCGAGCGCGCGCACGTCCTTGGCCGGAACGCCGGTCTCGGCCTCCTGCCATTCGGGCGTCTTGGGGACGCCGTCCTCCTCGCCCGTCAGGTAGGCCTTCCAGGCCTCGAATCCGATCGTGCGGCCGCCGACGAAGCTCTTGTCGTAGGTGCCCTCGGCGATCCAGACCTGGGCGATCGCCATCGCCATCGCCGCGTCGGTGCCGGGCCTGGGCGCGAACCACTTGCCGCCGTGCAGCGCCGCCGTGTGGTTGTAGTAGGGGTCGATGTGCACGAGCTCGATGCCGAGCTCCTGAAGCCATTGGCGCCGCGACGTGCCTTCGAAGGCCGAGTACGAGCCGCTGGTGCACTCCGGGTCGGCCGACCAGAAGACGACCATCTCGGCTTCCTTGAGCAGGTCTTCCACCAGGCCGTAGGTCTCGGTCTGGCCCAGCCGCATGCTGTGGCCGAAGTGATGCATCGCGCCCCAGTACCAGCCTTCCCAGCTGTCGGGGTTGTGCATGACCTTGGTGGTGCCGATCGCGTTGAAGAACTTGTACGCGGCGCTGATGTAGTAGCCGACGTTGCCCCACGTGTGGTGCGAACCGTGGTTGGCCATGATCGCGCCCGGGCCGAAGTCGCGTTTCACGCGCCGGATCTCCGAGGCGACGATGTCGAGCGCCTCGTCCCAGCTGATGCGCACGTAGCCCGAGATGCCGCGGTTCTGGCAGTTGCGCTCGCCGTCGGGGTCGAAGTCGACGCGCTTCATCGGATACAGCAGTCGGCTCGGCGAATACACCGTCGACTTCGAGCACATCGAATGCGGCGCGACGGTCGTCTGCCGGGGCGGCTTGAATTCCTTGCCTCGGGCCCGGATGGTCCACGAGGGCGCGTCGCTCTCGTCGAGCTCGATCGGCGTGATCCGCAGGATCCTGCCGTCCTTGACGTGGACGAACAGCGGCCCGCCGTTGGTGGTGGTGACGTAGCGCCTGACGCCGTCGCCCAGGTCGGTGCCGTATTCCCAGCCGAGCGTGAAGATCATGCCGAGCGTCTGCATGAACCACACCATCAGCTCGTCGGGGCCGTCCGCCTGGAGCTGGAAGTTCTTGATCGCCTCGATGCGCTCGAGGTGGTCGACGTGGAGGCTGAACAGCCTGACGCCGAGATCGGCATTCTGGACCGTCACCGTGATGTCCGCGGACGGGTGGATGCCGCGCCCCGACGTGACGCGCCCGTCGCGGAACGTGAAGTGGCGCGCCCCCTTGGCGTCGGCGGTCCTGATCTGGGCGGTCAGGTTGCGTTCGGCAAGGCGCTTCGCGTACGCGGGGTGCCGGCGTGCCATCACCCGCAGCGTCTGCAGCAGACCGAACAGCAGGACCGAGAACTTCAGTTCGCCTAGTGGCACGACGGCTCCTGGCCACCGCCGGAACCGTGGCGCAATGCGCGCCCGGTCGTGGCGATCGTGGGGTGTGAGGGAGGATTCGTGGCGATTCTAGGAGCGGGGACACGCGGACCGTGATTCGAAAACGTGCAAGGGCAATCGGCTTCCGGAATCTGTCGACGCCGGCGAGCACGCGAGCCGATCCCGGCGCGGGAACGCTCTCCGGGATGGGACGCGACGACGACGGGCGCGAGCCCCCGGGCATCCTCCGCCGCGACGGGTATCCGCCGAAAGGCGCTTCGTGCCGGACGCGAAGCCGGGCGTCGGCGCGCCCGGGCCATCGAGCCCGCCGCCCGGGCGCGCCGCGCCGGCGTTCGCCGGGAGCGATCAGCATCGAGGAAATAGGAATCGACGCCGCGAGGCCCCGTGCCTATCATTGGCTTCGCCCGCACGGCTCACGGGAGGATAGAAGCGAGCCGGCGTGCGTGCCGGTCGCGGCGGGATGGCGGTCGGAACACGATCGCGGTCGGTCGCGGTCGTCACTGATGCGCGAAGAGGCGGAACGACGACGAACACGCCCGGAGGGGATCATGAAACGAACCACGTCTTTGCTGGCAGCCGCGATCGTCGGCGCAACCGCGAGCCTCGGCGCTGCAGCGCAGGAAGTCACGCTCAAGGTGCACCATTGGGGCAGCCCCAAGTCGCCGCAACCCGTGTCGATGCTCGTGCCCTGGTGCGCGAAGGTCACGAAGGAACCGAACAACAGGATCAAGTGCGACGTCTTTCCGTCGATGCAGCTCGGCGGGGCGCCGCCGCAGCTCTACGACCAGGCGAAGGACGGCGTGGGCGACGTGATCTTCACGATCCCCGGCTACACGGCCGGCCGCTTCCCGCTGATCGAGGCCTTCGAGCTCCCGTTCATGGCGACCACCCCCGAGGCGACGAGTCGCGCCGCCTGGGAGTTCGCGAGCACGCACGCGAAGGACGAGTTCAAGGAGACGAAGCTCATCGCGGTCAACGTCAACGGGCCGTGCAACGTCTACACGGTGAAGCAGCCGGTCCGCACGCAGGCGGACTTCAAGGGCCTCAAGGTGCGGGCGCCCAACCGGCAGACCAGCAGCATGCTGGCGATGCTGGGCGCGACCCCGGTGGGGATGCCGCTGCCCGGGATTCCGGAAGGCCTGTCGAAGGGCGTCATCGACGGGGCGATCGTGCCCTACGAGATCGCGCCGTCGATCAAGCTCGACGAGCTGACCAAGTTCGTCGCCGAGACCGACCGCAGCCAGCCCGCGATGTGCGCGACGATCTTCGCGACGGCGATGAACCTGGCCAAGTACCAGTCGATGCCTGCCGACCTGCGCGCGGTGATCGACCGGAACTCCGGGCTCGAGACGTCGGCGATGTTCGGCCGCATCCAGGGCGACGCCGACGTGCCGGCACGCAAGAAGATCGTCGGGGCGGGCGTCAAGATCAACGTGATCCCGGCCGACGAGCTCAACCGCTGGCGCAAGGCCACCGATGCGCTCGACGACCAGTGGGCCGCCGCGGTCTCCGCGAAAGGCCAGGACGGCAAGGCGCTGCTGCAGGCCGCCCGCGACCTGGTGAAGAAGCACTCGAAGTAACAAA
>CALMIW010000157.1 GCA_937864275.1 uncultured Dehalococcoidia bacterium | reverse complement strand
CAGAGTGTCCTCGCCGATGTCGACGACGCCGTCGCGAACGACGCGTCGGGCCTCGGCACCGTCGGGTCCATCGGCTCGATCTATGCGCACACCGTCTTCACCGAGGACCTGCTCGTGAGCGGCTTCACGGGGAAACCCCCGCTCTACACCGCCGGAGGCTGGGACGCCAGGATCGGCGTACCGATGCCCGGTATCCAACAGACCGCCGAATGGGCCGCAGGGGTTCGCCTCGATGTCGCGCTCTTCAACGACTACGCGAAGCAGGTGTGGGCGGCCACCGAGGACTATGTCGGCGGCCTCTCCGGCGCTGACCTCGAGCGCGAGGTTCCCGGCCCCGGAGGCAGACCGGCGACGCTGCTCGGCCTCATCGGCAATGTCGGTGTCATCCACCTGAACGAGCACATGGGAGAGATCGCGGCGATCAAGGGCCTTCGCGGCGGCAAAGGCCTGCCGTTCTAGGGTGGCGCGCGGCCCTCGAACCTAGCAAAAAGCCCGCCGATTTGGCGGGCTTTGGTTGTATGGAGCGGAAGACGAGGGTCGAACTCGCGACCTCCTCCTTGGCAAGGAGGCGCTCTGCCACTGAGCTACTTCCGCACGGTCTCCTGAGTATAGCAGGTGCCCCGTTTGAGGAAACGCCGCCGCCTCAGTCCCCCAGGAGCGTCGTGTATCCGAGGCCGACGACTTCCTCGACGTAGGTCGACCGCCACCCCGGATCCGGGATCGGAACGTGGTTCTCGCGGAACCAGCGGTGCAGTTGCAGATACTCCTCCTCGAGCCGCATCCGCCACGAGTCCTCTTCCTTAAAGAGCTCCGGGTCCACCTGGTCGAGTCCCTTTGCCATATCGTCGTATTCGACCTCGATCTCTTCCTTCCAGTAGGTGGCCAGGTAGTCGATCGAGCCCTCGAGGTTGCGCCGGCATTCGTCGATGAGCCCGCTCATCATGCCCGCCTCGTCCATCAGTTCGCCGTTCACGCGGTACTGCCGCGCGCATGGCTCGCATACCACCACGAGCTTGCGCGCGTCGCAGTCGGACTTGTCCGTACATTCCTTGCATCGTGTCGCGAACTCCGCCGCCGCCGCCTCGCGGGTGTAGCCCACGATCATCTGGTCGCCCATCGCGCCGCACGCCTGGCAGGTCATCTTTTCCGACAGGATGTCGTTGATCGCTTTGTCCCAGTCGAGTTGCATGGCCTACCTCCACTGCCAACGAAACCGCCCCGGTACCGAGGCGGCTTCACATCTCGACAGTATACCAGCCCGCCTGCCCGGGCATTTCCTCAATCCCTACCGAGAGCTTCCTCAGGTGTGTCGCGCCCTGCTCCTTCAGCGCCGCTAGCAGCTTCCCGGCGAACCACTCGCTGATGCACTCCGCCGTCGTGTTCTCTATCGGAAGCGGGTACACGTCCGACGCCGGAAACGTGTAGCTCTTCCCCTTGTACGAAACCGTCCACGAATCCGCCGATTCCCACATCTCCATGTGCTTGCTGTTCCGCTGGAGGAGGAAGTGGTGGTCGAGGTCTTCCGTGATCGCCCGCGCCGCCCGTTTCACCGCACCGAAGTCCCACACCCACGAGTCATCGGTCAGTTCACCCTCGAGTTCGATCATCACGTCGTAGTTGTGCCCGTGCAGTGGCTCGCAACTGCCACCGAACGTGGCCATGTGTGCGGCTGCGAAGCGAAGACGGTTGCGTTCGACGGTGACTCGGCGGGTAGCTGGCATGCCGCAATGGTAGCCGAGCCCCGGAAACAGGGCGTGCGTTGTCTCAACCCGTGCCTTTCGTCACAATTGCGGCTGGTGCGTCAGCGCCAAGGACGGGTCGATGGCAGTCATCTTCGTAGGTTCGGCACAGCCCGGTGAAGGCAAGACCGGGGTCGCGGCGGCCATTGCCCGCAAGCTCGCCTATTCCGGCGTCCCGGTGCGCCTTGTGCGCCTCGCCGAAGAGGGCGGCAACGCCGCCGCCGATGCCGCCTGGTTCGGCTCGCTCGATTTCGCCCCCGGCTCCCCCACCGAAGCCGCCGGCGCGATTCCCTCGGCCGCCGCGGGCGAGACCCTCGTCGTCGAGGGCCCCCTTCCCGCCTACCCCGGTGGCGATGCGAAGCTCGTTGTCGTCGCCGCGGAGAAGAAGCCCGCCGCGGCCGGCGCTTCCGCCGTTGTCGTCACCGGCGTCGATGGCCTGGCAGGCGCTCGCGCCACTGAGGGCACGCCTGTCGTCGTCGAACTGGGCGAAGACCGCGCACTCGCCGGCTTCAGCGTGTCCGAAGCGAAGGCCGCGCTGAACGCCGAAGTCCTCGTCGAAGGCGATTCCGACCCCACCAGCGACCACCTCGTCATCGCTCCGATCGGCTCCGACGCCGGGCAGCCCTACCTCCGCCGCTTCGACTCGAAAGCCGTCGTCGTCCGGTTCGATAAGACCGACCAGCACCTGGCCGCGCTCAAGTCGCGCCCGAACCTGCTCATCCTCACCGGCGGCCGGCGCCCCTCCGAGTACCTCTTCGATGCGGCCAGCGCCAACGGCGTCCCCGTCCTTCTCAGCCGCACCGATACCGAGAACACGGTCATCGCCCTCGAGGGCATCTTCGACCACACCCGCTTCCACGGCGACCGAAAACTCGACCGCATGGCTGAACTCCTCGAAGGCAGCGGGCTCTTCGAAGCCCTCACCTGATGCCTCCCGGGGCTCGGGGATGAAGATTCTCGTGCTCGGCCATAGCGACAGCGACGGTTCCCGGCTGGCCAACCCCCGCGACGGCTTCCCGTCGCTGCTCCAACGGATGCTCGCCGAGCGCGGAATCCAGGCCGACGCCGTCCACCGCTACCTCTACCCCGGCCCGACAGCCGCCGCCTTCGTCGCAAAGCAGCTCGAACGGCAACACCCGGATGTCGTGGTCCTGGCGACAACAACCCACAGTGTGGTGGTCGAACTCGTCTCGAATCGCGTCCGCGAGCGCTGGGGCGAGCGGGCAGGGAGGTGGGCCGAGCGCGCCGAACGTGCCGTTGCCCGGCGCGCCGATCGCCTGCCGCCGCGGGCCACTGCCGTCGCCACTCGCCTCCGCCGCGCGGGTCGCCGCCTGGTTGGTACGCGGCCCGCATTGACCGAGCTGGGCCTCATCCAGAGCTACGAAGACTGCATGATGGCCCTGGCACAGGCCGAAAACGTCCACACGATTATCGGCGGCGGCATCGGGTATATCGGCGAGATCCAACGCCTGAACCCCGGGATCGATGCCCGCCAGGCGATGTTGCAGGCGAAGTTTCGCGCGGCGGCCCAAGCCCACCACTTCGACTGGCTGAGCCACGAGGCCGTCCTCGGCGGGCCCGGGA
>CALMIW010000156.1 GCA_937864275.1 uncultured Dehalococcoidia bacterium | reverse complement strand
CTCGTAGAGGAACGTCGGGTGGAAGCGGGTTTCGAGCGGGTACTGCGTCAGGTCCATGCCGCCAGCTTAATTCAGACGGAGGATTCGACCACGGGAGATCGCCGACGAACCGCGCGCGTGAGCGGCCGGTGCGATGCCAGCAGTGCACCGGGCTCAGCAGCCCACCGCTCCCTGACGGTCGCGGCTCGGGCGAGCCGGCGCCCTATGCGGGGATGTACAGGCGCCGCTGACGGACACGGTTCTTGCGTCCGTAGGTGTGGAGCAGCTGGCGGAAGGCCGTGAGCCGGGCACGGGCCCAGGCGGCGTAGTGCTCACTCGCCTCGGTATTGAGGTTGAGGCTGTCGGTGGTCGCCGCGGCGAGTTCGAGCGCGGCATAGGCGCCGGCGCCCGTCAGCAGGATGTCGACCAGCAGGTCGGCGAGGGTGGAGCCGTCATCGTCGAGGGTGTGGACAGCGGTGTAGCAGAGCTTCGCGTCGGAGCCATCCGGGGCCGTTTCCAGGTGGAGCGCGAGAGTGGCGCCCCAGGTCGAGAACCCGGCGTAGACCGGAGGGAATTCGCCCACCGGATACTCCACCGCTTCGATTTCGACGAGGCCCTCGAGGCTGTCGACCGCGAGGTCGCGGCTCCCGGCCGTGGTCGCCAGCGTTGCCGTCAGTTCGCGCGGGATAGCCAGGCTCAGGTCGGCCAGGGCATGGGCGATATGCCGGTCGAGTTGGTCATCCGGCCAGCGTTCCGACATCGTATCCGAAAGGTCCTGGCGCAGGCGGTCGCGCACATCACTCAAAGTCACCATGGCCGCGAAGGTATCCCCGGCCGCGCGCATCCGGAACCGCGGGTTGTCACTCCGGGCGTACACTCGGACGCAAACCCTGAGACGCGCGACTGGAGCGAACCCGCCCATGCATCCCTGGCACGACATCCCCATCGACGCGGCGACGATCGAGACGCACCTGCCGGTCGTCGTCGAGATTCCCGCGGGCAGCAAGAACAAATACGAACTGGACAAGCCAACCGGCATCCTGAAGCTGGACCGCGTGCTCTACAGCTCCGTGCACTATCCGGCGAACTACGGCTTCATCCCGCGGAGCTACTGCGACGACGGCGACCCGCTCGATGTGCTGGTGCTCGGCCAGGAGCCGGTGCACCCGCTGACGCTGATCTTCGTGCGGCCCATCGGCGTGATGCACATGCGCGACCAGGGAAAGGCCGACGACAAGATCCTCGCGGTCCACGCGAACGACCCGGTGGTGAACCACATCCTGGAACTGGAAGACGCGCCGCCGCACGCGATGACCGAGATTCACCGCTTCTTCCTGGACTACAAGGTGCTGGAGGAGAAGGAAGTCGTCGTCGATCCGTTCGAAGGGCGGGAGCGCGCCCTGGCGGTGATCCGGCAATCCCTGGTGGATTACGAGACGATGCGGGCGAAGGGCTAAGCCAGGGAGGACTCGTCCTCGATTTCCACGAGCCGCGAACCGGACTCGAGTCTCCGGATGATGCGAGGGAACACCACCGCCATGATCTCCCGGAGGCGGGCATTCGTCGTGTTGCCACATTTCAGCCAGACGATCTGTGGTCCTTCCCGGCGCTCGTCGGCCAGGCCCTGGAAGTCCGCGTCCTTCGTCATGACCACCGCGCCCGCAGCGAATGCTGCCTCGAAGATCTGCAGGTCAGTGGAATGCCGCAAGCCTATGTCGCGGACCGGACGAACAGAAACCTGGAAGTTCGTCTGAAGCCACCTCGCCAGAAGCGGCGGCAACTGGTTGTCCAGCCAGACTTCGATCACGCGACGGCGCGAGACGGTTCGATCTGAAGAATCGCGTACTGAACCGCGGCAATCACATCTTCGGCCTCGAGGCCCGGCAGTTCCTCGGTGATCTCCGCGGTTGTGAGTCCCGCCGCCAGCATGTCCAGCACGTCGATCACCCGGATGCGCATGCCGCGGATGCACGGGCGGCCGCCGCATTGCTCGGGGTTGATGGTGATGCGGCTCGTCAGGTCGCTCATGCGAGGAGTGTAGTAGTTCCCGCATGCGGGCCGGTCCGGCCCGTCCGCCCGGAAATGCGAAAGGGGGCCCTCTTTCGACGGTGAGCGTGTTGCGGGCGGCGCTTCCCGTAGAGGCCTGGGGCCCCGAGCCCAACGGCCAGGGCGGTGACCCCCGCCGCCACGAGGGCGAGGTTGAAGCCGGCGCCGGTGCCGTCCGCGCCGTCACCGGTGCTCGGGACGATCGGGGTAGGCTCGGCCGGTCCAGGGGTCCTCTCCCCGAGGACGGTGCCAACGGGAGTCGGGGTGCTCGGCTCGGCCGGCGTCGCCGTCGGCGGAACCACTGTCGTGGTTGGCGGGACCACCGTCGGGGTTGGCGGGACGGGGGTCGGGGTGAATGGGACGAATTCGAAGAGGGTGTTGACGAACGTCACCCGGGTTGCGCCGGTGAGGGCGGGGGTGACGCCGGTGACGGTGGCCGACGTGAGCGGTGCGTAACCGGGCGCGCCGGGGGCGGTGAGGTCCTCCGCAACAACGTAGTCGCTGCAGAGCGGGAGGCCGGTGAAGGTGACGGTGCCGTCGGTGCCGGTCAGGCCGCTGACAGCGACCCCGCAGGCGGCCGAGGTGACCGTGATCCGCCAGCCGTCGTCGTCATTGAAGTCCCGGCCCTCGGCGGCGCCGAGGCGGAAGGTCTGCTTCTCGACGGTGATGCTGCCGAGAGGCTGGTTGTAGTAGCGGATGACCCGCGTCTCGCCGCCGATAACGACGACGCCGTTCGTGACGTTGGTCCCGATGTCGACGCCGTCAAGCGTGACGCCGGTGAGGGTGAACCCGGCCACGGCCCCTTCGGTGACGGTCAGGACGGTGCCTGCATCGAAGCCCGAGACGTAGTCGAGAATCTGGCCGCCGCCGGCAGTCTGGCGGACCTGGTTGGCGGGGAGGATGCCGCCGCCGGTGGTCGTGAACGACCAGCCGTCGATGGCTTCATCTTCCGGGTCAGCATTGCCGTCGCCGTTGCGGTCGAGGTACTTCTCGATAACGATGCCGCCGGTACCGAGGATGCCGCACGGGATGTTCTGGAAGGTCCAGGTCTGGATCTCGCCAGGGGTGTTGATGACGTTGTCCGCGGGCGGCGTCGCGATCGTGTAGTACATGTTCGCTTCCGCGCACTGTTCCAGCGTGCGTGCCGCCACTTCGGTGATCGTGATGGGCGTGTTGCTCAGCAGGACCGTCGCCTCGAAGGGAGCGTCCTGGTCGGCGGTCGGGTTCGCGCCGCTGTAGCTGCCGCCACTGACGGTGAACTCCCAGGCGGGACCGGCAGTGCCGTTCACGCTGTCCGCCTTCTCGATGCGGATGGTGCCGGTCTTGGCAACAGCCTTGTTGTAGAAGGTGACGTTCACATCGCTGGTGCCAGCGGCGATCTTGGTCGTCGTGTTGTTCGAGACCTGGGCGCCGTCGTTGATCGAGTACTTGGGGTACCCGGTGGCGTCTGCCCAGCCAGTCGGCCGGCTCATCCATTCGACAACGTCGAACGCCTTGTCGCTGCGGACTTGCTTCGTGGAGCAGACTTCCGTCCCCTCCGCTCCGTCAGTGTCGGGCGACGCTTCGGCCGCGTTGTTCGAGCCGGACACGTTGGCCGCTCCTTCGGGACGAATGTCGAAGCCGTAGCTGAAGCCGGACTCGATGATCCCGTCGCCGTTTCCGACGACGACCTTGCAGACGGTGACGTTCCGCGTTGCGGGCATCGACTTGTTGTGGAACGTAACAATCACGTCATCGGTGTAGTTGACCGTCGTCACGTTCGCCGAGTGGGTCATACCCTGGTTGTCGCTGTACCAGGGGTAGCCCGAAGCATCCGAAATCCAGCCCGCCGGGCGGAAGCCGAATTCCGTCACGTTGAAGGTGCGGTCTTCGGGAATCGACGTCACGGTCGTGCAGACCGGTTCGCCGCCTTCCTGGACACCGGTGACTGCCCACGGCACTGCCGTGAACGTCGCCGTCGCCGTCCACTGCCGGATCTCGCCGGAGAAGTTGCCGCTCTGGCTCACGCCGTCGTTGTTTTCCTCAACGACCTTGCAGATCTGGATGGAATGCGTTGGGGGCGTGTAGTTGTTCTTCACGCAGACCAGGTAGTTGTTGGTGTCCGCGGGAACGGTGTTATCGGAGGTGTACGTGGTGCCGCAGACCGCGTCGCCGTTGGGGTCAGCCGCCTGGTAGTAGCCGACGTTCGACCAACCGGTGGGCAGCGGTCCTTCAGTCACCGTTTGTTCGGCAAACGAGACGCCGTTGACCTCGCCTGTAGACGCGGAAGCGTCAGCCGCCAGCGTTTGGCTCCATGAGGTGTCGGGGCCAGGGGCGATGCTGCCGCTGAACGTCCCGCCAGGATGGTCGGCCGTATCGGTGACCTTGACGACGCGGATCTTGCGTTCGCAGTCCGTGACGGTGATAGTCGCCGGTCCCGCAGTTTCGGTGAGGGAGCCCTTCGTGATGGTAACCAGCAGGTTCGTGATCGGTTCGCAGGCAGCGCCGACCGTCGACGCCTTCACGACGATTTCGACCTTGCCGGGAACGGTTACCGACCCTGCGGGGACGGTCAGGTCGGTGCAGGTGAGCACGTTGCTGGTGACGTCGCACGCCGCGGGGCCGGATTCCATCGACCACGTATAACCGGCGGGAAGCGTGTCGGTGAGGTTCCAGCCGTGGGCCTCGGCCTCGGAAGCGTTGGTGACGGTGATCTTGAACTTCGCATCCTGGCCGTAGCTGATGGGCGATGCGACAGCCGCCTTGGCGACGTCAACGACAGGAGCGACGAACGTCAGTTTGGCGTAGACGCAGCCTTTATTCTCGGCCTCTTCCATCGTGAGGAAGGTGGTTACTTCGCCGGTGCCCGGATCGTTCGTGGGGCAAACGGCCCCGGGATCGACTGGATGGAATCCAGTGAACGCCAGGGTGTAAAGATTGTCGCCAATCTGGAAGTGCTGGTCAGCGCCCAGCGTTGGGAGCTGGACGCGGTCGGCACAGCCGTTGATGTTGATGCCCTGGTCGTTGGCTCCTCCGTAGGCACACGGATCCGCCTCGTTTGGTGTCTCGTCGTGGTTGAAGACCACCGTGACCGTCCGGGTTGTCACCGGGTCGGTGAACGCCAACGGCAGGTTCAACGTGGCGCTTGTGATGGAGGGTGCGTAGATGGGGTTGTTGAAATGCGTGAAGCCACCGAGGAGGAAGTCCTGGCCCTCGGTGAACGTCGCTGCTGGGCCGCTTTCCCACAGGTAGCTACTCTGTCCACTACCGGATGCCGGTGTGCCCCAGTAGATCCGGCTTGTGTTGGCACCGGTGATCGGGGCGCCGGTGGCGCTCGTCCAGGTGCCGTTGGCACTCCCGAGGGTTAGCGCCTTCGCGTCGTTGTCGCCGCGAAGAGCCAACCCTCCGGCGATGGCGATCACGACCGCCAGTAGGCCGCCAAGCAGT
>CALMIW010000155.1 GCA_937864275.1 uncultured Dehalococcoidia bacterium | reverse complement strand
GAAGTCGAGGACGCGGATGCCGTCCAGGGGACCGTTCAATGAACCAGCTTCTCCGTCTCAGTGGTGAGTATGCCCGCATCGGCTAGCCGCGCCGCGCGGGCGGGCCGTGGATAGTCGCGAGGAGAGCGTACAGCATGGAGGCGGGGCCGCCCGCTCGCGCTACTGGGCCAGCTCCTGCACGTGCGGCACCGAAATCCATGCGCGTTCGCCGCGGGCGGGCAGTTCCGCGCTCGATGGCAGCGAGAACTCGATGCGCTGCCCGCCGGCCGTGAGGGTCACCGCGGTGCGCTCGCCGGCGAACGAGAGCGACTCCATGACGCCTTCGGCCACGTTCGGTCCCGGAGCGCCAGAGGGCGAGACGGACTCGGGGCGGAGGAGGAGTGTAGTTTCGCCCACGGCGCCCGGGATGGGGCCGAAGCGTCCGAAAGGGGTCGCGATCCAGCCGGAACCGTCCCGCACTCCGTCGACGATGTTGTCCATCCCCAGGAAGCGGGCCACGAATACCGTCTGGGGCTGCTCCCAGGTCTCGCGTGGGGTTCCTGTGCGGACGATTCGCCCGGCGTTCATGATCGCGATCCGATCGGCGAGGGCGAACGCTTCAGCCTGGTCGTGGGTGACGTAGATGGCGGGGATGGCGAGCCGTTCGAGGATCTCCCGGAGCTCTCCCGCGAGGCGCTCGCGGAGGCCGCGGTCGAGCGACGCGAGGGGTTCATCGAGCATGAGCAGGCGGGGCTCCGGGGCGAGGGCGCGGGCAAGTGCGACCCGCTGGCGTTCGCCCCCGGAGAGCTTGTCGATGCGGCGGCGTTCGAAGCCGGGCAAGCCGACGAGTTCGAGCAGTTCGGCGGCGCGGGCATGCCGCCGCCCGGCTGGCCAGCCGGCCCGTTTCAGGCCGAACTCGACGTTTTCTCGCGTATCCAGGTGGGGAAAGAGCGCATGGTCCTGGAACATGAGACCGAAGCCGCGCCGGTGCGCGGGACTCTTCGAGACGTCGGCGCCGTCGAATTCCACGCTCCCGGAGGTGGCCGATTCGAGGCCCGCGATCACGCGCAGGAGGGTCGTCTTGCCGCAGCCGCTAGGCCCAAGGAGGGCGAGCGTCTCGCCGGTGGCGACATCGAGGGAGACACGGCTGAGGATCTCTCGTCCGCCTGCCCGGAAGGTCATGTCCCTGACGGAGAGTCCGCTCACGAGAAGCCCCCGGTCCGGCCGCCGGCGATGCGGTCGGCCAGGAAGAAGGTGGTGGCGGTGACGGCCATGAGGACGGTGCTCATGGCGAGTGCCTGGCCGTAGTTGAGCGCGCCGGGCTGATGAGCAAGGTCGCGCCGAACTCGCCCATCGAGGTGGCGAAGGAGAGGACGGCCGCGACGCCGATCGCGCCCTTCAGGAGCGGCGCTTCCACGGCGAAGAAGGTGCGGAAGGGCCCGGCCCCCAGCATCGCCGCGGCGTCGCGGAGCCGCGGATCGAGGTTGCGGAGGCGGGCGGCGACGGTCCGTGCGACAAAGGGCACCGCGATGAGGGAGTGGGCGATGACGACGAGCGCCGGGCTCCCTCGCAGGTTCAACGGGGGTGCGTCCATGGTCACCAGGAAGCCAAGACCGAGGGTGACGGACGACACGCCAAGGGGGACCTGGATGATGGCTTCGGCGACCGATGAGCGCGCCCGCACGGCGCCGATGGCGGCGAGCGTGCCGACCGGCAGGGCGACGACGGCCGTGGCAAACGCAAACACGACGGAGTTCCGGACCGCCTCGATTGGGGCCACGAAGAGGACCTGGCCGCGTACGTTGTCGTCGAGCATCGTGTAGTAGCGGAGGGTGTAGCCGTCGCCGCCGTGGAAGGAGCGTTCGACGAGCGCCGCCATGGGAGCGACCGTCAGGAGCAACAGGGCCGCGATGACCACGGCCCCGGAGAGCGCCGACGCGGCGCTCCATCCGCTGGGCTGGCGCGCCTCCGTGCGCTGGGCGGTTGTTCGCTGCAGGCGGGAGTTCACGGCGATAGCGGCGAAGGTGACCACCATCTGGACGATGGCGAGTGCCGCCGCGACCGGGAGGCGGAAGAGGAAGAGCGATTCGCGGTAGATCTCAGTCTCGAGCGTGCCGAACCGGGGCCCGCCGAGAATGAGGACGACGCCGAAGCTGGTGAAGCAGAAGAGGAATACCAGCGAGCCGGCGGCGAGCAGGGAGTTCCGCAGCGCCGGGAGCGTGACCAGGATGAAGCGCGCTACCGGTCCAGCGCCGAGCATGGCGGCGGACTCCTCGACGCGGGTATCCAGGCCGCGCCAGCCCGTCGCGATAATCCTTGCGGCAACGGCGACGTTGTAGAAGACGTGGGCGAGCAGGATGGCCCAGACGGTGTTGAGGATCCGGATGGGAGGCTCGTCGACGCCGGGCAGGCGCATCAGCAGTTCGTTGGCGCTCCCGGAAGGGCCGACGAGCGCGGAGAACGCGACCGCGACAACGATGGTCGGGAGCACGAATGGCACCATCAGGACCGCTTCGATCGTCCGCTTGCCGGGGAAGGCGTGGCAGGCGAGCAGCCAGGCGAGTGGCACCGCGAGGAGCAGCGTGAGCAGGGACGAGACAGCGGCCTGCCAGAGCGTGAACCAGCCGCGCTCCAGGTAGTAGCTGTCTTCGAAGATGGGGTCGATGCCGCCTTCGCGCGAGAACGACTCGCGGAGGATGCCTTCCAGCGGGTAGACGAGGAAAACGGCGAGCAAGAGGAAGGCGGGCGCGGCAAGGAGCAACGCCCGCCGCGCCGAAATGCGCCTGCTCAGCGAAGGACCGCCTTCGTCCATTCGTCGATCCACTGGTCTCTCTTTTCAGCGATGACCTCGGCACCGACGGCGGCGGGCGCGACTTCGACCCTCGAGAACGTTACGAAGGCTTCGGGCACGTTCGCATCCTGGTTCACCGGGTAGACCGCCATCTGGCCGGGGATATCCTCCTGCACCGGCACGCTCAACAGGAAGTCGATGAACTTCTGTGCGAGCGCTTCGTTCTTCGTGCCTTTGAGAATGCCCGCGTATTCGATCTGCCGGAAGACGCCCTTATCGACCAGGATGTTGGCCGTCGGCGCGTCTTTGCGAGGCGGGTCGGCGAAGAGTTGTTCGAAGGCCGGGCTGGTGGCGTAGCTGAGGACGATGGGCTGGCCCCCGCCGGAGAGCGAGAAGTTGGTGTAGTAGGCCGTCTCCCAGCCGTCGACGACCTTGAGGTCGTTCGCACGCATGGCCTTCCACCAGTCCACGTAGCCATCCTCGCCGAAGTAGTCGACGGTCGCGATGAGGAACGCGAGCCCGGGCGACGACGAGGCGGGGTTCTCGACCACGACGAGCCCCTTGTACTTCGGGTCCGCAAGGTCTTCGAGCGTCTTCGGCGGCTCGACGTTCAGTTTCTGGAGGGCGGCGATGTCGTAGTTGAAGTTGACGTAACCGTAGTCGATCGGCGTCACCAGGTTCGAACCCTCGGTGCGCAGGTCGGCCGGGACCTTGATGAGCAAGGGCGAGGTGTATCCGGTGAAGACGCCCTCATCGAGTGCGCGTGAAAGGAGG
>CALMIW010000154.1 GCA_937864275.1 uncultured Dehalococcoidia bacterium | reverse complement strand
CTGGCCTGGTCGCCGTTACGCCAGCCGCCGGCTACGTGATGCCGATGCAGGCCCTGATCATCGGCCTAGTCGCCGGCGCGCTCTGCTACGGGGCGGTCCGCCTTCGCGCCAGGATCGGTTTCGACGACTCGCTCGACGTGGTCGGCGTTCACGGTGTCGGCGGCGTCTGGGGCGCCCTGGCGACCGGCATCTTCGCCGACGAGAAGGTCAGCGGCCTTTCGTACGCGAACGGCCTGATGAACGGCGAATGGCACAGGTTCACCGATGCCCTCATCGGTGTCGGCGCCATCGGCGCCTACTCATTCCTGGTCACGTTCGTCCTGCTCAAGGTGCTGGACCTGACGATTGGCATCCGCGTCTCGGAAGACGAGGAAGAGCTCGGCCTGGACCTGACGCAGCACGGCGAGCGCGGTTACACCACCGACGAAACGGGCGTGCCGCTGGGGGTCGGGAACGTGCTCCCGGCACCGCCGGCCACCTACACGGCGGCGATCAAGGGCCAATCGGCCGCGCAACACTGAGCCTTGCCTCCGAATCTGCCGGGCGTCCATGCTCCCGTGGACGCCCGGCCCATCCAAAAAATCTGAAACCGGAAGGTACTCATGAAGAAGATCGAGGCCATCATCCGGCCCGAAAAAGTCAACGACGTGAAGCAGGCCCTCGATGACCTCGGCTTCCACGGGATGAACTTCCTCCAGGTCACCGGCCGAGGCGCCCAGCGCGGCATTGTCCACCAGGGCCGCAGCGGCGAGACCGTGACGGTGGACCTTCTGCCGAAGGTGAAGCTGGAAGTGGTGGTCCCGGACCAGGCCGTGGACCGGGTGATCGACGCGATCATCGCGGCCTCGCGGACCGGCAACATCGGCGACGGGAAGATCTTCGTCATCCCGGTGGAGACCGCCGTCCGGGTCCGCACCGGCGAGCGCGGCGACGTCGCCGTCTAGTTCCCTCCTCGTTGTGTCCGTGCGTCCGGGGGCCCCGCAAGGGGCCTTCGGCGCGTCCGGCCTGGCTGGAGAGCGGGGCGGGATGTG
Organism: uncultured Dehalococcoidia bacterium; assembly: GCA_937864275.1. Classification (GTDB taxonomy): domain Bacteria; phylum Chloroflexota; class Dehalococcoidia; order Tepidiformales; family Tepidiformaceae; genus Amarobacter. The sequence continues at coordinate 1,196 of CALMIW010000154.1, read as the reverse complement.
AACGGCCGAACAGTTGCCGCGCAGCCGCATTTGCTACGCTCTCCCGATGCGTGCCGCCCACCCGGACCGGAATATCCGGCTCCTCTTCGCCTACTGGTTCCTTCGCGACTTCCAGCTCTGGATCCCGGTGTGGATCGTCTTCCTGACGATCGAGCAGGGCTTCAGCCTGACCCAGGTGACGACGGCCGAGGGACTGTTCCTGATCGGCGTCCTCTTGCTCGAAGTGCCGACCGGCGCCGTCGCCGACCGGTGGGGACGTTCGAAGTCGATGGCACTCGGCGCGTTCGTGCTGGGGCTGGCCGTGCTGATCTTCGCGTTCACGCAGTCGTTCGCCATCCTGCTCGTTTCGTTCCTGCTCTGGTCCGTTGCGAGCGCGCTGATGTCCGGCGCCGACATGGCACTGTTGTTCGACACGCTGAAGGCTTCTGGCCGCGAGGGCCAGTACGAGAAGCTCGCCGGACGGGGGATGGCGTTCACGTGGTCCGGCGTAGTCCTGGCGACGTTGATGGGGGGCCCCTTCGCGGCGCTGTTCGATACCCGCGCGACGATCTTCCTCGGCGCGGCGACGTGCCTCGCAACGGGGGCCGTCGCGTTCGCGATCTGGGAGCCGCCGCGCGAGCGGACCGAAGGCGAGTCCTCGAGCCCCTACTTTCGTTCGATTGGCGCGGCCTTCGCCGAAGCGTGGCACGTCGTGGATGTGCGCATCCTCATCGTGTTGGCGGGTACTGCCTTCGCCGCTCTCGAATCGGTGCACTACCTGATCCAGCCGTACCTGGTGGACCGGGATGTTGAAGTCGGGGTGCTGTTCTCACTGCTTCAGGTCCCTATCCTGCTCGCGGGCCTCGTCGGCTCGCTGCTGGCGGGCCGGATCTCGAACACCTCGGGGACCCGGGCGCTGTTCTTCGGCCCGCTCGCCGGGGCGGCATGCTTCGCCGCCCTGGCCGGGGCGCCCGGCCTCGCGGCATATGCGGCGCTCCCGCTGCTCATCGGCATCAGTTCCTGCGTGGAACCGATTGCGACGGGCTACATCAATCGGCGCATCGGTTCCGAGCGCCGCGCGACGGTGCTCTCGCTGCGATTCAGGCCGCGCGCGACCTCCTGCATCGACAGATCCGCCACACGCTCGTGCCCGTGCAGCATGCGACGCACCTGCGCGGTCAGGCTGCTGGCCATGAAGTTGACGCTGTCGGTCAGGT
>CALMIW010000153.1 GCA_937864275.1 uncultured Dehalococcoidia bacterium | reverse complement strand
CGCACGTTGCTCGCGCCGTGGCTTCTGGCGAGCGCGAGGATGTCCCGCCGTTTGCCCTGGATTGTCTCGAGAGTGGACATGTGCCAAGTATGCGTGCGAGCCGGCAAGGATTACCAGACCTTGCGCGGCGCCCTACTCCTTCGGTGTCAGGCCCGCCCGGTCGCCCTTGAGGCCGCGGACCGCGAGGTCTACTCCTCCGAGGCGGCGCTGGTCCTTCATCCGGGCTTCGCCGCGGTGCGCCATCATCAACATGTAGTCGGAAAGGCCCGATTCGAGCGAGGCCGTGTAGCCCATCAGGTCCTGGGATTTGTTGGCCGCGACCTTCGACATGCGGACGTTCATCGGGCTGTTTTCGGCCACGCGGAGGGCGTAGTTGGTGGTTTCTTGTTCCAGGTCGGCAGGGTTGTAGACGCGGTTGACGAAACCGCAGGCCATGGCCTCGTCCGCGGTGAGGAAGCGGCTCTCGAACATGAGCTCCTTCGCCTTGCGCGTGCCGATGTCGTAGGGGAGCGAGAAGTACTCGAGGAGGGCGGGCAGGAAGAGCGCGTCTTTGGCCGCGAAGACGATGTCGACGCAGGCGGCCATCATCCAGCCGGCGAAGATGCAGTAGCCCTCGACCATCGCGATCGTGGGCTTGCGGGCGTTCCTCCACTTGAGGAGCAGGTCCAGGTTGTAGTGCTTGAAGTTGTTGTAGAACTCGACGCCGGCATCGCCGATGCCGCGCGCCTTCCGGTCGTCGGCCTGTTCCGGGGTGCCGAGGTCGTGTCCGCTGGAGAAGTTGCCACCGGCGCCGCGCACGATGATCACCTGGACCGCGTCGTCGGCATCGGCCATGTCCATCGCCTTGTCGAATTCGTCGAGGAGGCGCCAGCTCTGGGCGTTGCGGTACTTGGGCCGGTTGAAGGTGATCCAGGCGATGGGGCCATCGGTCGAATAGGCGATGTCGGTAAGTTCGGTCATGGCAGTGCTCCGGTGCGTCGGTGGAAGTGTGCGCAGTTTACTCATCCTCGCTGGACGGGCGATATTCAACGACTGTAGAATTCACCACATGGTGAATTCTACGACAGAGCGGAGGCCAGGACGCCGCCCCGGCGCGCCGGCGACACGCGAGGCGATCCTTGAAGCGGCGCGCGAAGCGTTCGTGGCATCGGGATACCGGGCCGCGACGATCCGGGGCATCGCGCAGGCTGCCGGTGTGGACCCGGCACTGGTGATGCACTTCTTCGGCAACAAGGAGGGGCTTTTCGCGGAGGCGATGCGTCCGCCGTTCGAGCCTGCCGCCGTGCTCTCGGCGGCGCTGGCGACGGACCCCGCAGCAGCCGGGACGGCGATCGCGCGGACGTTCCTCGAGGCGTGGGAGTCCAGCGCGCAGCGTCGAACGCTCCTGGGCCTGGTGCGTTCGGCCGTCTCGGAAGAGTCCGCGGCGATGATGCTCCGCGAGGGGCTGCTTGCCGGCGTCGAACGCTCCCTGAACGAGCTCGGCGCCGACCGCCCGGCGCTGAGAGCGTCGCTCATCAGCTCGCAGCTCATCGGGGTGGCCATGGCCCGCTACATGGTCCGGGCGCGCGGCGCGGCCGAGGCCACGCCCGCAGAACTGGCCGCCGCCATCGGCCCAACCCTGCAGCGGTACATCAACGGACCGCTTTTCGAAGGAGGAACGGCATGAACGAAGCCGCCATCGTTGTTGAAGGGCTCCGGGTGTTCCGGGGTGGGAACGAAGTGCTGCGCGACCTGACACTCGCGATCCCGCGCGGCAGGATCACCGGCCTGTTGGGTCCGAGCGGCTGCGGCAAGACGACCCTGATGCGCGCGATTGTCGGCGTCCAGGTGGTGTCCGACGGGCGAGTCACGGTGCTCGGTCACCCGGCCGGTGGGAAGGAGTTGCGCTCGCGCGTCGGGTACGTCACCCAGGCGCCTTCGGTCTATGACGACATCTCGATCGAGGCAAACCTCCGCTACTTCCAGCGGTTGTACGGAGCACCGCCGGCGCGCGTGGCCGATGCGATCGCAACCGTGGGCCTGGGCGAACACTCGGACCGGCTGGTGCGTAACTTGAGCGGCGGGCAGCGGGCGCGGGTGTCCCTCGCGACCGCGCTGCTGGCGAACCCGGAAGTGCTGGTGCTCGACGAGCCGACCGTCGGGCTGGACCCGGTCCTGCGCGCAGAGCTCTGGGGGACGTTCCGGCAGCTGGCCGACGCCGGCGCGACGCTGCTCGTTTCGAGCCATGTGATGGACGAGGCCGAGCGCTGCGACGAACTGGTGCTGATGCGGGACGGCGTGGTGCTTTCGCACAGCACGCTCCCGGAACTGCTGGCAACGACCGGCGCGGCTGACGTGGAAAAGGCGTTCCTGCAACTGGTCCGCCGGAACGAGGATGCCTGATGGACCCGAGACTGACCTATGCAACCGCCCTGCGGGTGACCGGACAACTGCGGAACGACCCGCGCACGATCGCGCTGTTGCTGGTGGTGCCGGTGTTCCTGGTGGCGATCGTGAAGTGGGTGTACCTGGACCAGGACCGGATCTTCCAGCGGGTGGGGGTGCCGCTGCTCGGCATCTTTCCGCTGACATCGATGTTCCTGGTGACGTCGATCACGATGCTGCGGGAGCGCACGACGGGCACGCTCGAGCGGCTGTTGACGACGCCGCTGGCGAAGATGGACCTGCTCCTGGGGTACGCGCTGGCGTTCGGGAGTATCGCGGTGGTGCAGGCCGGGATCGTGTCGCTGGTCGCCTTCGGGCTGCTTGGCCTCGAAACGGAGGGCCCGGCAATCGCGGTGATCGGCCTGGCGGTGCTGAACGCGGTGCTGGGCATGGCGATGGGCCTGCTGGTGAGCGCGTTCGCGCGGTCGGAGTTCCAGGCGGTGCAGTTCATGCCGGCGCTGTTGCTGCCGCAGTTCCTGCTCTGTGGCCTGCTCGCGCCGCGCGAATCGATGGCCGGGCCGCTGGAAGCGCTTTCCAACGTGCTGCCGATGACCTACGCCTACGACGCGCTCAGCCGGGTGGCCCGCGGCGAGGACTTCGCGGGGCGGGTGGCTGTGGACACAGGCGTGCTGCTCGGGGCCTCGCTGGTGGCGCTGGCGCTGGGAGCGGCGACGCTGCGACGGCGGACGCCCTGAGGCGCTACCTGAACGGCCAGATGACGTGTGTCTCCCAGGTGGAAGGGTCGCCGGCGGGCTCGGAGAAGTAGACCTCGCGCGGCGGGCCCGCGGTCTCTTTGCCGTTGGCTTTCAGCCACGCTTCGATTTCCGCGTAGATGGGAGCCATCGCGTCGTAGGGGCCGAAGTAGACGTACTCGACGGCTGGGCCGCCGGGCAGGTCGACGGGGATGACGTCGCCCTCGGCCGGGAGGTTCTCCAGGACGTCGAAGACGGCGGGCATGACCGCCTCCACATCGACGGCCGGCTCCGAGACGCTGTAGTACACCGCGCAGGGCATGCCGGCGACCTTGCCGCCCTCGCGTTCGATGAATTCGGCGATGCGGCCGAAGGCGCTGCCGAAGAATTCGGGCAAGCCGGAGACCGGGAGCGTCTTCCGGACCCCCATGCCGTGCACGGCTTCCAGTTCAACCACGTTGATTCCGCGTTCCATGACATTCCTCCGTTGTGAGCATGGCAGGCGGCGGACGGCGCGGGATCGCACGAAGGTGCCGAGATCGGTGGCCGCGAAGGCAGGCGCGAGTGACCCAAAGGCCGCGGGCGGGCTACCATAACCGTTACCCTTTCCCCCGGAGTGCGCCCTGTGGACGCCTATAACATCACCGTGGTCGGTGGCGCCGGCATCGTTGGCCGCGAGTTCCTGAAACTGCTCGAGACGCGCAAGACCCCGGTGAAGCGCCTCCGCCTGCTCGCAACGGCCCGCTCGGCCGGCACGGTCGTCGAGTTCGGCGGCCAGAAAATCACGGTCGAAGAGACGACCGAGGCGAGCTTCACGCCCGAAGACGACATCGGCTTCCTGTCGGCCTCCGGGTCGGCATCGAAGCAGTACGCGCCGATCGCGCAGCGCAACGGCAGCTTCGTGCTCGATGACTCGAGCGCCTACCGGATGGACCCGGCGGTGCCGCTGGTGATCCCGGAGATCAACGCCGACGACCTTTCCTGGCACAAGGGCATTGTCAGCCAGCCGAACTGCACGACGACCCCGATGGTGATGGCGCTGGCGCCGATCCATCGCGTGAACCCGTTGCGGCGGATCGTGGTGAGCACCTACCAGGCGGTCGCGGGCGCCGGCGGGGCCGCAGTCGATGGGCTGCGCGCGGAGACCGAGGCGGCCCTGGCCGGGCGGCACGAGCCTTCGGGCACCCAGAAGCGCGAGATCGCCTTCAACGCCGTCCCCCAGATCGCCCTCTTCGATGAAGGCGGCTACACGAAGGAAGAGATCAAGATGGCGAACGAGACGCGCAAGATCTTCCATGCGCCGGACATCGCCATCAGCGCCACCTGCGTCCGGATCCCGACGTTCTTCGGCCACTCCATGAACGTCTGGGCCGAGTTCGAACGGCCGATCAACCCCGCCGAGGCGCGCGAGCTGATGGCAACCGCGAAGGGCGTCCGCCTTGTCGACGACCCGGCGAAGGAGAGCTATCCGACGCCGATGGACGTCGCGGGGACCGACGAGGTGCTCGTCGGCCGGCTGCGCGGCGATAGCTCGCTGCCGGGCGGCATCACGTTCTGGACGGTGACCGACAGCATCCGCAAGGGCGCGGCGACGAACGTGGTGCAGGTGATCGAGACCGCCGCGGCGATGGGGCTGATCCGCCGCTGAGCCGGGCAACGGGGACGTGCTATCGTTCCCGCCCATGCCCGACATCGAACATCGGCGCCACAGCTGGCGGGAACCGCCCGGCCATCACCTGACACAGCATGGCGTGGATCTCGCGCGGCGGGTGGGCGAAACGATGGGGCGGTTCGACCTGGTGGTGACGAGCGACATGCCGCGCGCCTTCGAGACAGCGATAGCTATGGGCTACGCCGTCGACCGGCAGGAGGCGCACCTCGGCACATTCTTTGGCGGCGAGTTCCAGACAGAAGTCGACTGGACGCTGGGTTGTGCTGAATTTGCCCGAGGATTCGCCCTGGGGGGAGCCACCGCCAGGGAGTGCCGCGCGCAGGCCGGACTTCTCCGTTCGATTGCGGCGGAACTGCCTGAGGGCGGGCGGGCGCTTGTGGTTTCGCACGGCGGCGTGATCGAAGCCGGGGTTGTGGGCCTGCTTCCTGACATAAACTTCGATGACTGGGGCCCGGCTTGTGAACGATGCGAGGGGGTTCTCCTCCACTTCGAGGGCACCCGGTGCACCGGCGCTGACATCCTGAGGTTGCCGGAGGGTTGGCAATGAGTCCCATGGAGCGCCCGGCCCTCCGCCTGGCCACCGTCAACATGGACTGCCGCGATGCCCGGGCGATGGCGGACTTCTACGGGAAGTTCCTGGGCTGGGAGATCACCTGGCAGGACGATAACTTCATCCTCATGCGCGACCCGGCGGGCGGCACCGGAGTCTCGTTCCAGGCCTACCCGGACTACATGCCGCCCACCTGGCCGGAAGAAGCGGGGGCGCAGAGGAAGATGATCCACCTCGACATCAAGGTCGAGGACCTGGAGGCGGCCGCGGCGTTTGCCCTCGCCTGCGGGGCAAAGCTCGCGGGGTACCAGGGGCGAGACGACCTGCGAGTCATGCTGGACCCTGCCGGGCACCCGTTCTGCCTCTTCCTGACTTGAGGCGCCGCGCTTCGTGTTACGCGGGTGCGCCGCCGCTGGGGGCTGCCGGCGGATTGTTGGCCGATGGGAGCGCGATGAGGACGAGCAGGCCGATGACGAGGCCCGGGACGAGCCAGAGACCGAACAGCGACCACAGCCCCGAGCGGCCGCGGGCGTTGGCCACGGCCATAAGGATGCCGACGCAGACGGCGACGGCGACGAGGTAGAAGAAGAGTGCCAGCGCCGGGTGGAACACCCAGAAGCGCTGAGCCAGGAACAATGATGCGTTGAGGTACACGGCCAACTCCTGCGGTGGGCGGGCATCTCGTCCCGCCTGTTACACCGTATTGGCCCGCTGTCACGAAAAGGTGACGGCCGGCCCGCCCATCACCCGGGGCGATGAGGGGCGGCCGGAGGGGGCCTACAGGGGTGGGCGGCCCCGCGAGGTGGCGTCGCTGGCGCCGTCGCCCGGCATTGGCGTCCGTTCGAAACGGCGGAACGCGTCTTCTTCAGACGGTTTCGCCAGCCGGTAGAGTTCGGCTTCGTCGGCGCGGAAGAGCATCCCGACGGAGCGATCGTCGACGTAGGCGACCTGGTTCCGTGCGAGCCAGAAGTCCCGGCGCCAGCGGACGTGGACCCTGAAGTAGGCGTCGCCAACTTCGGCTACGGAACCGAGGCGCTTGTTATCGA
>CALMIW010000152.1 GCA_937864275.1 uncultured Dehalococcoidia bacterium | reverse complement strand
GGAGCGTGGGCGAGCCTGGCATCGCAGGTGAGGAGCACCGTGTCGAGCGCCTCGGCGAGCGCCACGTAGACGGCATCGTAAGCGGTCAGCCCGTCGCGCAGGGCCCAGACCCGGCCCAGGAGCGGCTCGGAGAGGGCGGAGTACTGGGGGGGGTTCGGCATCGCCAGCGCTGGGTGCGGCCGGGCACCCCCCTCCCCCTCCCCTTGCGTGAACCGCCGCTCGTTCAGGATTCCCAGGAGCGCCTCCAGCACCAGGTCGTTCGCATTCATGAATTCATCGAGATAGGCGAAGTCGGCCGTGACGAGGGAGTGCGAGGTGTCGTGCCAGAGCTTCCCTTCGTGGAACAGCTTCAGGTCCAGCCCGCCCAGGATCGTCTCGACCCGCGTGCCCTGCGTGAACTGTGCCTTGAAGGTGATGCCCTGGAAATGGCTGAACACGGTGTCGCCGTACAGCGACTTCCCCGTCCCGGCGCGCGAGATCAGCAGTTGGTGCCGCCGGGAGAGGAGCGCCAGCGCGGTCTGTTGGAGCAGCATCATCCGCCCCGGCACTGCGTCGGCCACGTCCAGCAGGGCGGCCTTGAACACCTCGACCGCCTGGGGCACGTCGAGCTCGCCGCCCTTGTAGGCGTAGGGCCGGCCGTCCGCCGGCACCAGCAGGTGGTGCGCGTCTCTCATCGTCCACACGCCTTCCACTTCGCTAACGCGAAGCCGGGGGCAGCCCGGAACGGCTGGGGATCAGCAGTGCCGATGGCTTTGATTCGTTCATTCTATAGACATCGCCCGCCGCGATGGTAGGCCCAATCCTCGGGCCTCGGCGTAGACTCGACCCCACAGTGGAGGTAGCCCCGATGGACCAGCAACTCGCAGTCACTCTCATCGAACAGTCGCCCGATGCCGTCATCTTCGCCGGCACCGACGGCGTCATCATCGCCTGGAACCCAGCGGCACAGCGTGTCTTCGGCTTCTCGCCGGAGGAGGCAATCGGCCAGAACCTCGACATCATCGTCCCGGAGCAGTTCCGCAACGCGCACTGGACCGGCTACGACCGCGCCCTCGAAGCGGGAGTCACCAAGTACGCGGGCCAGGCGCTCACCACCCGCGCCAACAACAAGGCGGGCGAAACCATCTACGTTGACCTTGGCTTCGCGATCATCCTCGGGCCTGACGGCAAGGCGACCGGCGCCATGGCGACCGCCCGCGACTGCACCGAGCGCTTCAACAGCGACCGGGCCACGCGCCGCGAACTGCGCGAACTGAGAGAAGCGGCGAAGTCCGCCTGAAACCAGCCCGCCGCCTCCGCGGCGAGCGCTTCCCCTGGCTACTTCGCCTTCGGCTTCGAGATCTTCTGCGGCGCCGGGACGCTCGATTTCGGCCCGCCCTTCATGGGCGGTGGGCCTCCCGCGCCCTTGAACCCGGGAGCGACGGCTTTCTTACTGCTGGGCTTCGTTTTCGCCATGTGGAAATGCTCCCATACGTATCTTTCACTGCCAGCGTATCCGATCCGCTTCCGTTGCACGCGCCGCCTTCCCGGCGGCGAACGGACCCGCCCCGGTCTTGCGATGAGCTGTAATCTTCGCC
>CALMIW010000151.1 GCA_937864275.1 uncultured Dehalococcoidia bacterium | reverse complement strand
GGTACGCGATCCGGCTCGTCTGCCCCAGCAGGTCCGCGATGTTGCGCTGCGCATCGCGCACGAAGTCGACCAGCAGCGGGCGCGTCTCGCGCGGATCGATGATGTCCTCCACCGCGAAGGCATGCGCCGTCCGGAACGGCGATTGGAGCGCATTGAGCCGCGCCTCGATCTCCGCGCGCTTCGCCTCGGGGTCGGGCGATGAGTCGATCTCCCGCCGGTAGGCGGCCGTCACGCCCCCTTCGATGTGCATCGATCCCCAGTGGCCCGACGGCCAGGCGAACCGCCGGTACATCGCCGTGCCGCCGCGATAGTGCAGCCCGCCGGCGACGCCGTACGCCTGCCGGATGAGGAAGCACAGGTACGGCGTCCGCGAAAGCGAAAGCAGCGAGACGATGCGCGCCCCAGCGCGGACGATCCCCTTCTTCTCTTCCTCCAGCCCAACCATGAAGCCCGGCTCGTCGCAGAGGTAGATGAGCGGCAGGTGGAACGTGTCGCAGAGTTGTAGCAGGCGTGCGGCCTTCTCGCCCGCCGCCTTGTCCATCGATCCGCCGAGGAACCGCGGGTTGTTGATCATCACGCCCACGGGGTAGCCGTCCACGCGCGCCAGCCCGGTAATCCGCGAGCGCCCGAACTCGGGCTGGATCTCGAAGAACGAACCACGGTCCAACACCATCTCGAGGATCTTCCGGGGGTCGTAGACGCGCTGGCGGTTCTGCGGGATTGCCGAGAGCAGGCCCTCGTCGCGCCGTTCTGGGTCGTCGTCCGGCTCGCAGCGCGGCGGCATCTCCCACACGCTCGAGGGCAGGTACGAGAGGAACCGCCGGACCTGCGCGAGCGCATCGGCCTCGTCGGCCGCGAGGTTGGCGACGACGCCGGAGGTCCGCACCTGGACGTCCTCGTTCCCCAGGTCCTCCTTGCTGATTTCGATCCCGAGGCCGGCCTTCACCACCGGCGGGCCGGCCACGAATAACTGGCTGGTGCCCTTCACCATCACGTTGAAGTGGCACATCGCGGCCTGCACCGCCGGCAACCCGGCCACCGAGCCCATCACCGCCGAGACGCAGGGGACCATCTGGAGCAACTCGGTATCGAGCACGCGGTCGTTCGCGGGCAGGTACGTCCGGCCCATCGACTCGAACGTCCGCACGCTGCCGCCGGTCGCATCCAGCAGGCGGACGAACGGCAGTTTGAGCGAGTACGCCTGCCGTACCGCCCAGCCCGCCTTGTCGGCGACGGAACCGTCGGCCGACCCGCCTCGGATCGTGAAGTCGCCGCCATGCACGACCACCTTGCGCCCGTCGACTTTGAGCACGCCCGTCACGGAGTTCGCAGGCGTCAGCGATTCGAGTTCCTGGCCGTCGTAGGTCGCCGTTCCGGCGAGCACCCCGGTCTCGGTGAACGTCCCCGGGTCGGCGAGCAGGTCCATCCGCTCGCGCACCGTGAGCTTGCCGCGCCCCTTGTGGAAAGCGACCGACTCGGCGCCGCCCATCTGCCGGGCGATGTCCGCCCTCCGCTGCAATTCATCGATGTCGGCTTGCCAGGTCATGCGCTCGCTCCTCGGGGGCGGGGGGCGGGAATCTACGGTCCCTGGCCGGGAAAGATGCAGTGGCCAGCGTATTTATGTCATGTCTCGGGTAGGGACAGGCGTGCTCCACTAGTTCAACATGCAGGCCATGGAACGGACACAGCGCCGATCAGAACTCCTGACAGACCGCCAGCGGCAGGTCTGGCGTCTCGTGGGGGAGGGGCACACGAAGGGCGAGGTTGCGGAAGAGCTCGGCATCTCGCTGGAGCGGGGGAAGTGGCACGTCGGGGAACTGCTG
>CALMIW010000150.1 GCA_937864275.1 uncultured Dehalococcoidia bacterium | reverse complement strand
TGGCGCCCCTGCACCGCTCTCGCGGGCTCTCACGATGCATTCGCCGATGCCGGAGTTCACGCGGAGGGAGATCGCCGACGGTTCGGGGGCGCTCGGGTACTCGACGCGCGTCTTTCCGAGGCCGCTCGATGCCTTGATGGCGACTTCGCCGCCAGCCGGCAGCCGCACTTCGGCGCGCCCGAGGCCGACGTCCACCTTGTATTCGCCCGTGGCGAGCTCGGCGATGTCGAGCAACACATCGCCCGTGCCGGAATCGCAGCGTGCCAGGCCGCTGTGCGAGAGCACGGAGACCTTGCCCGCACCAACGCTCACATCGAGCGACCCGCGGGTGACAATGCACTGGACGGTGCCGGCGCCGACGTGGATGCGCAGGTCGGCGGCGCTGATGCCCTGGACCTCGGTCTCGCCATAGCCGTTGTCGATTTTCACGTGTTCGAAAACGCCATCGCCGAGGCGGATGATCGTGGATGCGCCCTGCCGGCGCCGGAACAGCCAGCCTTTGGTGAGCCTCACTTCGATGGTCAGGCGGTCGCCGTGGCGGTGGATCCCCACCTCGGGCGTGCTCTTGTTGCCGATCGAGGTCACGCCGGGCGTCTCGCCTTCCTTACAGGGGCGAATCGTCAGCCGCCCGGCGGTCTGGTCGACTTGTACCTGGCGCACGCCGTCGAGCGAGAACGTCTGCTCGGTGCGGACTCCGGCGGGGTCTTCGGCGCCCGGGCCAGGCCGGAACCCGGAATGTCCGTGGCCCTGGTGGCGTTCGCGGCGGGCTTCTTCGCGGACCTGGTCGCGCAGCCGTTTGGCCTCATCGCGGCCGCGGCGCGCATCCTCGCGCAGCCGTTCGGCTTCGAGTTTGGCCTCGCGGCGTACGCGGTCGGCTTCCAGCTTGGCTTCGCGGCGCACTTTGTCCGCCTCTTCGCGAGCCTTGCGGGCCTCCTCGAGGGCAGCCTGGATCTCGTCGTTCGGGTTAGCCATCGCGCGACCCCAGCGCACGCAGTTGTTCGGCTGCTTCGGCGGCGCTCAGTCGCCCGGCGGAGAGCTCATCGAGGACGCGCTGGCGGCGTTCCGCTTCACGCGGGTCCTCCCCGGCTTCGAATCCGAGGGCAATCAGCACATCGTTCAGCCGTGCGACGACGGTCGGGTAGGAGATGCCGAGTTCCTCCTCGACGTCCTTGATCTTGCCGCGCGCCCTCAGGAACGTCTCCACGAAAGAGAGCTGCTCGCGGCTGAGGCGCGCGAGCGGGCCGGCATCGAAGCGCCCATCGACTCCCACTCCGCAGGACGGGCATTCCAGCCGGCGGACGACCATTGCGTTATCACAGCTGGGACACGCACCCACGAAGCGGGCCATTCGTTCCTCCTGGCTACCGGGCCGAGTTCGGGCGCGGCAGGCGGTATTCCTTCACGGTGACGTTCGTGCCGCGAGCCCACCGTTCGATGGTGGCGGCTGCCTTGCGAACGCCCGCGGCGGCCGAAGCGATCATAGCCGCCACCGCCGACCCATTCCCGTACCGGTAGTTCCGGAACGACTCGGCGCGGCTCTCGATGAAGTAGCGGCTGTGGTTCTCGATGAAGTTGGCGTTGATGTCCATTTCCGTGACTCCTCCGAGCCTCGAGGGCCCGTTTGCATGGCTGCTATTGGGATAATCGGACGCCAACACCGAGAAGTCAATAGTCTTTTTAAGAAAATCAAGACTGAAATGAAGTTTCTTCACACGAAGACGTGAAGCTTCCTCGCGGCGGCTGATGCCCGATGCCCCTA
>CALMIW010000149.1 GCA_937864275.1 uncultured Dehalococcoidia bacterium | reverse complement strand
TCGACCACGTCGTGTCCCGCCAGCCGGTGTGCGTCACGTGCAACCTGGATCCCGTCAACCGCCTCACCGAGTCCCTCCGCGACGAAGACCGGGGTCTGGCGCCGGCCGGGTCGTCGGCGGCGAGGGTGTCGCTCCAGACGACCACCGCCGCGGACTGCGACGAGAGCCCGCCGAATTCGCGGTCGATCACGTCGCGGGCGGCGAGCGAGTCGCTGCCGTCCACTTCCCACATGGCGCCGGAGAGCGCGTGCTCCAGTTTCGGCGCGAAGATGCCGAGGCCAATCGCGAAGACGGCCCAAGCGAAGATGACCGCCATTCGGTTCGCGTGAGCCCACGTGCCGAGCCTCGCGAGCGGTGGATTGTGCATAATTTGTGACTCCATGGTCATGTAGTTGAGTTTCGGGAAGGCGGAGACAGCGTCAGGTCGGTCAGGCGTTGGCGAAGATGCGCGCCTCCTCGGCCTTCTGCTCGCGAAGCCGGTCACAAACGATGTCGCAGAGCTGTCCCAGCGAGGGGTCCGCGATGGAGTAATAGGCGGTGGTGCCCAGCGGGCGGCGGCTGACGATGCCCGCCCGGAGGAGCACGCCCAGGTGCTTGCTTACATTCGCCTGGGTGGTATCCAGCCGGGCGACGATTTCGCCGACGTTCAGTTCGCCGCGCTCCAGGAGCGTGCGAAGGATCGCCAGGCGGGTCGAATCGCCGAGCACCCGGAAGCGTTCGGCGACGTGTTCGAGGAGCTGGGGGGGGACCAGTTCAGCCATGAACGTAACTCTATAACCACAGAGTTATTGATGTCAAACCGAGGTGACCCGCGGACGCGGCTTGGCGGGAGTCACCGTCGGAAAGCCGGAATGGGCGAACGCGGTGCAGATGATCGGCCGGGTCGTCTGCGCCCCACAACGCGGCCTCTATCACCGCTGCGGGAGACCGGAAGCACCGCCCCCGGGCAAGCTCGCAGGTGTTCGCGCGCACGCTCGGTCAACGGGACCTGCATGAAGAAGTTTTAGCTCAGACCGCTGGGTCCGGGGTTTCGGGTCTGCTGCGCATCGCCTGCCGCAGCGCCACCGAAAGCGGCAGAAGCATCCCCGCGCCGAGGTACATCAACCCGTACCACGCCCTCATCGCAATCTTGACCGCGTCGTTTCGGTCGAGCGAGTCCACAACATCCAGCCCCGCTACGTACGCCATTGCTAGCGAAGCAGCCGCAGCGACCCCCACTAACGACAACTGCCGGGGCCATCCAGTCCGGACGACCAGCGAGACAGCCCCGAACGCTGCTGGAACCAGGACTATGAACGCCGCATGGTTCCAGATCTTCCGGGGGAAAAACGAACTCTTCAGCTCGTCGAGCATCTGCTGCTCCAGGAAGCCCGTCACAACGGCCGCGACCAGTGCCAAACCCACGACGAGAGCGACACCGCTGCTCTTCGGTTGTCGTTCCATTGCTCGTCCTCCCGGTACACGCAGTCCCTGGTGCTCTGCGTTGGTTAACCCGCCTACTCGTCTTCGTAGTGCTCGATTCCCAGGGAGGTGAACGCCCGCCAGCGGAGCGCCATCGGGATGAGCATCCCCATCCCGAGCACACCCATCGCCACGTTGGTGAATACCGGATAGACGATTTTCATCCCGTTGTCGTACTCCAACGGCGAGGCCTCGTGCCAACCCGTGTACAGCCCGATCGTTGTCGCCGCCACGAGCGCGCCACTCGGAATTGAAATCCGCCCCGTGGTGACCCTCGAAGCCACCGCTCCCAGCACAACCGGGACGAGTACCTTAATTCCAAGGGGGATCCAGAGCCGGGATGGCCGCTCCGTCCACCAGTCGGTCTCGGCCCAGTCCGATTCGACGGCGGCGAACCAACTCCAGATGATTGTCCACGCAGCCAGGGCGACCAGCGACAGGGCGACGAAGGGGTTCGGGATCGGACTGCTTGCTCGGTCGATCGGCTGCATGTTAGGCCTCCCGGGAACTCACTCCG
>CALMIW010000148.1 GCA_937864275.1 uncultured Dehalococcoidia bacterium | reverse complement strand
CCGGCGCCTCGCGGACCGGCGGGCGGGGCGCGAGCGGGGGGCCGCCGCGACCGGGAGGGCCGGGGGGATCGACAGACGGGGATCGGGCCGACCGAGAAACCCCGCCGCAACGGCTCTGGGCCTAACGGCGGGCGTGGTCACCGGTACACGGTGTCGCCGCCACCGATGATGACGCCCTTGTCTCCGATGCAGAAGTTCTGACCGGCATGGTCGATCACCACAGCCTTGCAGTGGGTGCCCGCTTTGAAGAACAGGATGTACCCGCTGAGCAGCTTGCCGTTGCGGTACACCCTGCCTGAGCCGTTCACCCCGTCGGCCTCGTAGTTCGATGACGGGCTTCCAGGGGTGACGACCACGGTGACCCCGCTGTAGCAGCGCCACAGACGGTTACCCGGCTTTTCCAGGTCAGCGGTTGTCGAGCAACCAGTGTCCTCGGTGATGCCGAGAAGCACTTTCGTCGCAGCGTTGACCGTCGCCGAGTCGTCGTACGCGTTGCAGCCCGAGACGACTGCGACCAACACAACGAGTGGTGCGATGAGCTTTCTCATGGGTGTGGTTCCTTTCATGCGCATTGCGCAGCCATTGCGGACTTGTCGGATGCGGTGACCGCGAGCCCGTACTTGTCGGCCACCGCAGCGAACCGGGTGACGTAATCGCACCGAACGTTCTTTGACGACGGGAGCCACGACGCTGGGCCCGAATCGGACTTCGACGAGTTCACCGCCGACGCGACCGCGATCAGGTTCAACGGGTCATTCGCGAACTCGACGCGTTTCGCTGCCGGCCAACCCGACGCGCCCATCTGCCAGGCGTACGACAAGGGGATCATGTGGTCGATCCCGACTTCGCTGTGACCTGTGTGGGTCAACGGTTTCCCGGTGTACGGGTCGACGGTTGTCCCATACACGACGGCGCATGATCCGACGGACCGGTACCGGATGTTCGTCAGGTCGCGTTTCAGGATGTCGTTGCGGGTGTCGCACCCGTTGTGGCCGAGCGGCGCCGACTGGTTGTCGGTCCATGCTTTGCCGAACTGGTCTCTCGAGTAGCCGGTCTTGGGGCCGCGTCCTTTCGTCGCGAGTTTCGCGATCAACGCTGACGCTTCGGGGCGCTGACCGGTTTCGACGCGGGGCAGACCGGCTGCGTCAGGGTTCGTAGCGGCTAGGCACCCTGCGGCGGCGATCGCGGCGACAACGAACAGAGCGATGCCCGTGAGGAACAGTTTGGGTTTCATACCCGGCTAGGACCCGTCGTGTTTCGCGGTTCGCTGTTCACGCCGCGTCATGACGTCGACGTCGTCGTTTAGGAGGCGCCGCCGGCGGGGAGTAGTAGACGCGGCCGCGGACCGTCGTGCGCGTCGCCCACCCCTCGGTGGTGGCGACATCGCCGCCCCGGTCGGCCCCATCGCCCTCCTGATCGTGCAGCGCACCCTGGCCGAGGGCTTGGCCGTCGGCCTGGCCTGCGGCCTCGGCACCGCGGTGGCCGACGCGCTCTATGCCCTGCTCGCCGCCTTCGGGCTGGTCGCCGCCTCCGGCCTGCTCGAGGAGATCTCCTGGTGGGTCGGGCTCGCCGGCGCCGGCTTCCTGGCCTGGCTCGGCCTGCGCATCCTGCTGAGCCGGCCGGCCGTGGCCGCCGCGCGCGCCGAGGGCCCGCCTGCCCAGGGCCGGCTGCTCGGCGCCTTCCTGACCACGACGCTGCTGACGCTCTCCAACCCGCTCACCATCGTCTCCTTCCTCGCCGTCTTCGCCTCGCTGGGCGTGGCGGCGAGCGGCGCGCCGGGCGCGGCGACGACGGTGGTGCTGGGCGTGCTGCTGGGCTCGCTGGCCTGGCAGTGGGGGCTGGCGCTGGCCGCCGGCCTGGCGCGGCGCTGGCTGGCCGCCGGACTGCTGGTCTGGATCAACCGGGCGAGCGGCGTCTTCCTGCTGGGCTTCGCCGGCTGGCTGCTCTGGCGGGCGGCGGGATAGGACATCGCCCTTCAAAGCCCTCTCCTCAGGCATGAGGAGAGGGTTGGGTGAGGAGTTCTCAAAGCCGAGCTTCGCTGGAGATGACGGAGCGCCGGTTTGCCGGCCCCTCACCCAACCCTCTCCCCGTGTCCGGGGAGAGGGCTTTCCTTCCGCGCCTCAGTACCGCGGCTCGGCCCGCTCGACGATGCCCTTGGCCGTCAGGAACTTGCCGGCCAGCGTGCGGTCGGCGTGGACCATGCGGAAGGACAGCAGCTCCTGCGCGCAGGCCAGCAGCGTCGCCTGGTGCGCCGGATCCTTGGCCAGGTTGCGGCTCTCGCCGGGGTCCTGCGCCATGTCGAAGAGCAGCGGCTCCAGCCCGGCGAAGTGCACGTATTTCCAGCGCTCGCCGCGCAGGATCGCGGCGTAGCACGCGTCGCTGGAGATCCCCAGCGACTGCTCCGGCCACTGGTGGACGAGGTCGCGGAAGTCGTATTCGAAGTGCGCGGCGCTGCGCCAGCGGGCGGGCGTCTCGCCCTCCAGCCAGGGCAGCAGCGAGAGGCCGTCGAGCTCCGGCGGCAGCGGCCGGCCGAGCCATTCCAGCACGGTGGGCAGCAGGTCCACCGCCTCGCTGAACTGCGT
>CALMIW010000147.1 GCA_937864275.1 uncultured Dehalococcoidia bacterium | reverse complement strand
CTTCGAAGACTTCGAGGCGGGCGGTCGCAGATTGATCGACTGCGTGCGAGGGAGCGGGTCGCCTCATACCTCGGCCGCTGGTGGCAGCGTTCACCCATTTTTGGTCGGGCTGCCCTTTCGTCGTAGCCGCCAACCGCCAAAGACGAGCAGAACGCCTACTGCTCCGGCCATTACGAGGATGGCAACGGAACGAGTCGAGTAGTTCGGTGCAGCTCGAACGGGCGTTTCTTGTGCGCTCGCTCCGGTGAGCGAAATGCTGGTCGCAGGTGCCTCCGCTGACACGATGTACACATCGCCGAAGAGTTGGCGGAAACCGAAATCGACGAGCGTGAGTGATGACACGAGTTCAGCGGCCAGGTTCGTGCCGGACTCCTGAGCGCTGTCTTGCCACGTCAGTGCGAGGTAGTCGACACCGTCGAGTCCTTGGTACGCCTGCAGATATGCTGATGGGCCGACCTGGTCGAGGCTGAGTCTCTCCTGACGGACCGAGGGGTCCGCAACTCGGAGCGGGTTGGTGGCGACGAGTGGGCGGGACTCGAGAAAGCTTTCGGTCGTCGCCGTCACCAGGACGCCCGGAACCCGTCGTTCGAGGACTTGATCGACGGAAGCGAAGGAGTCGGGGACCAGCCGCCGGCCTGCGGTTCGTTGGAGCGTCGCCAGGAGACCGATCGCCAGCTGCAACCGGTGGGAGTCGAGGCGATCCAGTCCGACACTGAATCCGGGGACGAGTACCTGTGGAAATCGCGCGAAGCCAGGCGCGAGTCCTTGGCCACCACGAGTAGTGATCGTCGATCTGATGTAATCCACTTGCCAGCTGAAAGGCACCTGCTCCGGCTGGCATTCTCCGTGTGCAGGGGTGTAGTCCACCGTGATCTGGATCGTGGTGTCTCGGCCGACGTCCGCACGATCCATGTCGAAGTCCAGGACGGTCCGCGCCTCCCCCGAGAGCGGAGCGGAGTCGACGAACAATCCATTCCCCGCCACGGACAACGAACCTCGCGCCCCCTCGGGCACCGCAGTGTGGGTGACCTCCAGATGGACGGACAATCGTTTCACGGGCCCCCCGAAGTCGGTCTGCCCAACGTTGAGTCCGAGTTCCATGCGCCCGAGACCCGATCGAATCGCCCGGGCAAGTCCCAAGGATGCGAAGGTTCTCGTCGAGCCTGGGACCGGCTGGTCGACCTCGCTCCGAGCACCGGAAACGCCCGGCACAGCGGTAGAGCTCGTGGCGAGCGGAGCAAGGTCGCCGTCCAAGAGCGTGGACGTCTCCGAGAGAACGGACGACGAGCCGCTGCCTCCGACGTACAGCGTCGGGACGCTGTCGGAATCGCCCAGCCGAGCGCCCGCCAGGCGGTCGGTGTCGACCACGACCACGCGTGTCGTCAGTGGATCCCGCTGCGCATCGACGCGATCGTCGTCCTCGTCGACGACCACGACATCGACAACCCCGCTGAGCGACGAACGGGCCAGGGCCAGCGCGATCTTCGCAGCGGCGTGCGCCTCCTCGTACGAGACAGCTGGTGTAACCTGGATGACCAATCTCGACAGGAGCGCTGTGGGGAACTGAGCCACCGTGGCCGGCGCCGCAGGCTCGCCCTGAAGCAGCAATTCCCCCTCCAACTCCGCCCACGAACCCACCAGCGTCACGTCGCAGGACGAATTCACGGCGCGCAGCCGGTGGTCGAGCTCGAGGCTGACGCTCGAGTCGCGAACGATGGCGCCGTCGAGGTCGAGTTCCACCGGCTGTGGAGCTTCGCCGCCGGCCGACTCGTCGAGCGTCAGGGAGCGGGTCCCCGTGCCTTCCGCGCTGTATTCCAGAAATCCTGTTTCGACATCCGCGGATCGGTGCAGCTGGCCGCGCAGGACGAACGGCTCAAGGCCGGGCGGCACGGGGAGCACGATGCGAGTTTGGCCGACCTCTCCTGCCATGCGGAGCCGCTCGTCGCCGACACTCGTCATCGACAGCGGAATCGACCACAGACCATCCTCACGACGATGCACCAGTCGATCGGCGGGAGTTGGCATCCCCGAATATGTCGCCGAAGACGTCGAGGGTGAGGCGCTCGCGACGCTCGTGGGGGGTTTCGGGTGGGCCGGCACCCGCTCGCCCGCCGATGACGGACCAGACGGTCAGGCTCGCGATCACCCAGACGCCGCGTTTCCGCCGACGCGGTCCCTTCCCGCCCAAGGCGCTGACGACGCCAGACATCGCTTGTCGACGGAGTCCGGGAACACGTGAAATCACCTCGACGACGGTACGGTCGCGGAGGCTTTTGTCAGGTCACTTCCTGGCGTTCGCTCGTCGGACGACGCTGTCGGCATACACGGACTCGATCCTCGAGACGACAGGGCCTGTCTCGAAGCACGATGCCCGCTGTCGCCCCGCAGCACCGAGCCCTCGACGAAGGTCCGGATCGGCGAGGAGCTGCTGGATCGACCGCGCGAATCCGTTCAGGTCGTCATACTCGACGAGTCGCCCGGTCACCCCGTCGACCACGATGTCCGGGATCCCGCCGATCCTGCTCGCTACGACGGCCTTGCCGCACGTCATGGCCTCGAGAAGGACCGTCGGGCTTGGCTCCGGAAACTGCGATGGAAGCACGAACAACTCGGAGTGCGCGTGGGCATGCATCACCGAGGCGTGCTCGACATCGACGTGCATCGACACACCTGACGGGAGAGAACTCGGCGTGTCGACGGCTCGGGCTCCCAGGAGCACGAGCTCCGCGTCGAGCCGGTGTCGGCGCCACACCTCAAGGAGCACGTCCACTCCCTTGAATCTGCTCAGCGTGCCGACGAAGAGCACGTAGGGACCGCGTGCAGGCACGCAACTCGGCCGAGGCCCGTCCGGCGGCACGGCACCGTCCACGAAGTTGGGCGTGACGAACATCGGCACGGATCGGGCGACACGGAGGCGCTCGACGGCTTCGGCGATCGGCTCTGCGACCGCGACGAACGCATCGACTCGCCGGAGCAGCGGGCGGGCTCCTCGAAGCAACGACGCCAGTCCCACGCCTTTGAGCACGCCGTAGTGATCCGCCGAACAGCCGAGACATCGTCTGAGGGAAGAATCAGAGCAAGGCGTCTGTTCGAGATAGAAGCTCGTTCGCTTCGCGCAGGTAGTCCCAGCATCGTGCAAGGTGGCCACCAGTGCGCAACTTCGGCCGATGCAGCTCGCAGCGACGGACGACAGGATCCAACCATGAGCGTGCACCACATCGGGCTCGAAGCGATCCATCACATCGCGCAGTCCTCTAACGAGCCCGGGGTCCGGAATCGGCGCAGGAAACGGACGCTCGGGGTCGACGAGAACGCCTGGCAAGACGGCCGCCCACTGCTGGAGCCGATGAACGACGATCCCGTCCTCGGTCGAGGTCATGTGATTCGACCGGGTGCCCACCGTTGCCACTGCGACATCGTGGCCGCGCGCCGAGAGGGCTCGCGCCAGTCGAGCGACGTGCCGCTCCAGACCTCCGATGGCCGGCGGATAGAAATCGCTGACCAGAAGAACCTTCATTCGGAGCACCTGCTGTGCCGGTCACGATCAGCGGAACGATCCCGAAGTTGGACGACTGCGACGGCCACCGCGCCGCCGAGTTGAGCTGCCAGCCAGGCGCAGCCTGCGCCAAGGATGCCGAGCGCTGGCACTAGGTACCACGCCAGCACCACTGCGCCGCCACCCATGAAAACACTCAGAATGGCGCTCCTCGATCCGTCGCCCATGGCCCTCCATCGTGCCACCGCAAGGTTCGTCACAGCGTCTGGAATCGCTGAGAACGCCAGAATCAGTAGAAGGAGCGGCGCATCGTCCGTGATCGCTGTACCGAAGAACTCGAGCACGTTGTCGCCAATGACGGCCACCGCAACGATCACCATCGTGAGCGTCGGGGCCAAGACCCGAGTGGACCGGCGGATGAGTTCCGATTGTCGACCGGGGTCGTGACTGAGCTCAGCGAACAAGCTCGTGGAAAGCGACGATGAGACCGTGAAGAACGACACCGCAACCATCGAAGTGATGAAGTACGCGCCAGCCTCCGTCGCACCCGAGCGTTGCTGGACGACGACTGGCAGCAAGTACAT
>CALMIW010000146.1 GCA_937864275.1 uncultured Dehalococcoidia bacterium | reverse complement strand
CCTCGCTCATCTCCGGATATCGTCCGGCCAGCCACTTCGCCCGTGCCGGGCTCCTCGAGGCTCGCGACAGCGCGGTGCTGAAGGCGGCCGACACCATCTTCCGGAGCGAACACGCGCCGTACTGCCCGAACGGGTTCTAACGCCCAGCCCGGAAAACTCCAACCCCCAGGAGCGATGCACGCATGCCACCGATCCTTCCCTTCCGCGCACTCGAAACGACGCTTTCCAACGGCCTGCGAGTCATCGCGCTGAACACCGGCTACCCGAACCTCGTTTCGCTCCAGATCCCGGTGCAGACCGGCTCCCGGAACGAAGTCGAGCCCGGCAAGTCCGGCTTCGCCCACTTCTTCGAACACATGATGTTCCGCGGCACCGAACGGTTCCCGGCCGACGCCTACCAGGAAGTCATCACGCGAGCGGGCGCCCGCCAGAACGCGTACACAACGGACGACTACACGAACTACCACATCACGTTCGCCAAAGAAGACTTGGAGCGGGTCCTGGAACTCGAAGCCGACCGGTTCATGAACTTGAAGTACACCGAGTCCGACTTCAAGACCGAGGCCCGGGCGATCCTGGGCGAGTACAACAAGAGTGCAGCCGACCCGCTGACCAAACTCATCGAGGTCCAGCGGGACCACGCCTACAGCACGCACACGTACAAACACACGACGATGGGCTTCATCGCCGACATCGAAGATATGCCGAACCAGTTCGAGTACTCGCGCACGTTCTTCGAGCGCTGGTATCGCCCCGAGTACACGACGGTGATCATCGCCGGCGACATCGACCTCGAAGCCGCGACGGCCCTGGTCGAGAAACACTGGGCAGGCTGGCAAACCGGTGTCGCGGCGCCAGTGCCCGTCCCCCAGGAGCCAGCCCAGGGCGCGCCCGTGCTCGTGCACCACCGCTGGGACTCCCCGACGCTTCCCTGGGTGACGGTCGGATTCCACGGACCGGCCTTCTCCGCCACGGAAGAGGAGTACGCGGCGCTGGACTTCGTGTTCGACCTGCTCTTCGGCGAGACGTCGGACCTCTACCGGCGCCTGGTCGAGCGGGAACAGGTGGTTGACCAGCTCTTCCCCTATCTGCCGTCATCGCAGGACCCGGGGCTCGGGACGATCATGGCGCGGGTGAAGAAGCCGGAGGACGCGGCCTACGTCCGCGACGCGATCCCCGCGCCCCTCGCGGAAGCGGCGGCGAAGGCCATCCCCTCGAAGCGGCGCGAAGACGCCAAGTCGCACGCCCGGTACGCGTTCGTCCGGACGCTCGACAACTCCGAATCGATCGCCTCGACGCTGGCCAGGTTCGTCCGCTTCCAACGCCGTTATGACACGTTGAATGAACTGTTCGAGACCTACGACGCGTGCACGGCAGAGGACCTGCTGGCTGTGGCGAGGAAGTACGTAACGCCGGCGAACCTCGTGGTAGCGACGCTCTCCCATGAGGCACTGCCGGACGCAATGGCAGTGGCCCCCACGCTGGCAGCACCGGTCCGGCTCGCTTCGGAGTTGAAGGTCGTTTCGCTTCCCACTCCGTCGCCGCTGGTGCGGTTCAAGCTGCTCTTCGGGACCGGGTGTTCGGACGATCCGGAAGGCAAGTTCGGGCTGGCGGCGCTGTCCGCATCGATGGTGACCGAGGCCGGGAGCGGGGAGATGCCGTTCGACGAGATTACCCGCGCCCTTTTCCCCCTGGCCGCTTCGTTCTCGGCGCAGGTCGACCGCGACATGACCACCTTCACCGGCGTCGCCCACAGGGACGCGCTCGACCGGTTCCTCGAGATCGCGCTGCCCCAGATCCTCGCCCCCGGGTTCCGGGAGGACGACTTTTCCCGGCTCAAGGCGCAGCATCTGAATGAACTGACGCAGGACCTGCGCTCGAACAACGAAGAGGAACTCGGAAAGGAGCGTCTGCAGGAACTGCTGTTCGCCGGGACGCCCTACGGACATACCGCGCTCGGTTCGGTGTCGGGGCTGGAGGCGGTCTCCCTCGATGACGTGCGCGAGTTCATCGGGAAGTACTACACGCGGGCTAACCTCGTACTCGGAATCACCGGCGACGTTCCCGCGGATGCGGAGACGAAACTGAACGACGCGCTCGGTGGACTTCCCGAAGGCCAGCCGCGCCTGGCGTACCCGGTCACGGGGATCCAGCCGGGCGGGCTGCAGGTGGAGATCCTCGAAAAGGACACCCGGTCCGTCGCGGTGTCGTTCGGACACCCGATTGGCGTCCGCCGCGGCGACCCGGACTTCGTGGCCCTCTGGCTGGCGCGCGCGTGGCTCGGAGAGCACCGGGCCTCGAACGGGCGCCTTTACAACCGCATCCGCGAAGTGCGCGGAATGAACTACGGCGACTACGCCTACATCGAGGCATTCCCGCGCGGCATGTACCAGTTCTTCCCGGACCCCAACCTCGGCCGGCGGGCGCAGCTCTTCGAGGTCTGGCTGCGGCCGCTGCGCCCGGAACAAGCGGTGTTCGGCTTGAAGCTCGCCATCCACGAGCTTCGGAAGCTGGTCGAAGATGGCATCTCTGAAGAGGAATTCGAAGCGACGCGCGAGTACCTGGCCAAGAACGTCTTCGTGCTGACCAAGACGCAGGACCAGCAACTCGGCTACGCCCTCGACAGCGACTGGTACGGCATTCGCGAGTACACGAGCTACATCCGCGACGAACTCGCGAAGCTCACCGCCGGCCGCGTGAACGACGTCATACGACGGCATATCTCACCGGACAACCTCCAGGTGGTGATGATCTCGGCGAACGCCGAAGCCCTGCGCGACGAGTTGCTCTCTGTCGCGCCGGCGACGATCACCTACGACGGCGAAAAGCCGGCCGAACTGCTGGAGGAGGACAAGCTCGTCGGCGGGTACAACCTCGGACTGACATCGGAGCGAGTCCGGATCACACCCATCGAGGATGTCTTCCGGTAGCCGCGGCGTCGCGGCAGTCCATCGCCCCGAATGCTCCGAGGAGGCACGGGGACTGTGCCATGCACCCCTTCGCAGTCTGGCATCCGACGGGCTAACCTTGCCGCTCGAAACGCACCAGGAGCGCCAGGATGGCCAGTCCCCTCCGCGTCCAACTCGAAGTCGGCCCGAAAGGCAAGAAGGTCGTGGCGGTTGCCCAGGGCTGGCCCGGCCTCTCCCGCGGCGGCGCCACCGAGGACAAGGCCCTCGAGGCGTTGCGTGCCTGCATCCCTCGCTACACAGCAGTAGCAGAGCATGCAGGACTTCGGCTCGAAAGCGACGCCATCGAAGTGGTGGAGCGATATCCCGGCACCGGCTCGACTGACTTCTGGGGTATCTCGTTTGCCTTCTCCGACTTCGACCGCCTGCAGCCCTCCGCCGAAGAGATCGAGCGCGAGCTCGCCCTGTTGCACGCCTGCTGGGGGGTGTTCGACGAGGTGCGCGCCCGGGTATCGGCCGAATTGCGCAAAGGTCCCCGGGGCGGCGGCAGAGACCGCGATCGGATAGTCCATCACGTGATGGCGAATGAACACGACTGGAACCCGCGCGAGGCCGGCGTGAAGCCCGGTGCCGAAGTCCCGATCTCGGGCGAGGCCCTTTGCGCCCACCGGGAGAGCTCCTTTTCCGCCATCCGCGCCCGCCATGCGGAGGGTCGAACCGCTGGCAAGTGGCCACTCCGCTTCCTCATCCGCCACACGGCATTCCACACGATGGACCACACCTGGGAGATGGAGGACAAGGACCTCTCCAACGCCTGAGTCTTACCAGCTAACCGCGGAATACATCTCGCCCCACCAGCGGCTGGGGCGGCGTTCCAGCAGGTCCGTGTGCTCGAAACCGGCGTCCGCGGCCAACTGCTCCCAGCGCTCGAACGGTACCGGGTACGGCACAGCCTGGTTCCCGCGCTCCAGGCTGTATTCCACCACAACCACGCGGCCTCCCGGCTTCAGCAACGCTCTGACATGACGCACCACGGCGAGCTGCTCACGCTGAAAATGCAGCGAGTTGGCCATCACGACACCGTCAAGCGCTGGCAGTTCGAGTTGTCCGGTGAAGTCCGCTTCGTGGAAGCGCGCTGAGACGCCCGGAAACCGATCGCGCATGGCGGCTTCGTTGGCCCGCAACGCTCGCACGTCGCGATCGACAGCGTGGACCTCGGCGCCGTCGCCGAGCACATCCGCCAGCGCCAGCGTGAACGCGCCCGTCCCGGCCCCGAGGTCCGCCCACACCCGTCCGCCGCCAACGCCGCGGCGAATCAGCCAGACGTGGTCGTTGTGCTCGCGCGGGTTGAGGCGCACGGCCGTCGCAGCGGGCACCTGCAGGCCAAACACATGCGCGCGGTTGCTCGTCACGCCGCGCGCGTAGCGGTGGCGCCAATGGGGGTAGAT
>CALMIW010000145.1 GCA_937864275.1 uncultured Dehalococcoidia bacterium | reverse complement strand
CCGGACACCCGCGCGGCCCCGGGCACCCGAGCGGCACCGGACACCCGAGCGTTACCGGACACCCGAGCGTTACCGGACACCCAAGCGGCACCATCCTGGCTCAGATTCCGTTCCGACTCAACAAACCCGCCCAAATCCCCGGCCTTCACACCCCAACCGGGAATGTCACACAACGCCCTGACCCGGTACAGGGTCCGTGAACCAACCCTGACCGTTTCGTCTGTCAGCTCGTATTTCTTCACTTTTCCTGCTCCTTCCGGTAAGCGGCAAGGGCCGCGTCAAGATGCGACCGGCCACCCTCATGACGAAGAATCACCTCAACCGCCTCCGCCAACCTGTCAGCAGCCTCCAACCGGTCCTGAACATCGGAGAACCGGACCCACTGGCCGCCCGAGATGCGGTACATCGTCCCTTCGCGGTTCTGCTCGTACCTGTGGATTCCGTTAGGCATCAACATCCACCGCCCCACAAGGACAGGGTTGCCCGACCAGAATCTCGTTGCCGCACTCAGAACAGGTCACTGGTCGGCTCCTTCCAGAAGGGACCGGAACTCCTGTGCCTGCGATAGCGCGGTTCCGGTCAGCACTGTCACCGTGGTCGGGGGACGGTCATCGTGAAGGCTTTGGTACTTCTCGGCCTTCGCCTCGATCCGGGCTTTCAGGTCAGCCAGTTCCCGTTCAAGGTCACGGGCAACCTCTGCTGACACCCAAACCCCGTCACCGATCCGGGTAGCGGCCTCGTCAGTACGCGGCGTGTCACTCGTCATGGTCGGCTCCTTCGATAGCGGCAAGCACATAGCTCGCCGCTTCCTTGGCGTGTTCCACGCGCTCGGAAAAGTTGCCCTCGAACTTGACCCCGGCCCGGTAGAGGGCCGTGGCTACCTCCGACACCAGTTCGTCTCGATCCCGGTCCAGAGCGGCACGGACGGCGTACCGAACGTACTTCGACGCTGCCGTGGAACCCTCGTTACCGGGGGTGGTGAACCACTCGGCCTCCCCCTCGGTCAGCACCACGATCACCTTGTCACTCCCCATCAGTGGCCTCCTTGTCTAGTAGGGCGAGAACGTCCTCGATAGCCCGGTTGTAGGCCAAATCGTCCGGCTCTCCAGTGTTATCGGTCAGCCGCTCCCCTTCTATGGCTTCACGCAACCGGGCAGCCCGGACATATCGCACCGGCTCACAATCACAATCGAACGGGCATTCAGGGTGCGGGAAGTAATCCCCGGACCTCTGGCAAACCCAGATCGTCGGCTCGTTGCCGAACTCCGGGCACCGTTCTTCTCTAGCGGCAGGGTCAGTCATTCCGGGTCTCCTTTTCTCCGTCACCCACAGACCGGGCCGCGACAGACTCAACATGAGCCCGGCACAACCCGACCAGCGCCACAAGCCCCGGCCTTCGCAGCTCCCGCTCCTCGCCCGTCGCTTCCGGCCACTCATCCGACCCGATCAGTTCCTCCAGCCCATCGACTGTGCCGGTCCAACAACCAACATTTAGCTGCCAACCATCCTTCGTCGGGTAGAACGTCACGTTCCCCGAGGGCAGGCCGGTTACATGCAGCAAGTCGGCACCGTAGACCCGAGCGTCACCGGACACCCGAGCGGCACCGAAAACCTGAGCGTTACCGGACACCCAAGCGTTACCGGACACCCAAGCGTTACCGGACACCCGAGCATCACCGGACACCCAAGCTTCACCGGACACCCAAGCTTCACCGGACACCCAAGCGGCATCGGACACCCAAGCTTCACCGAACTGACTCAGATTCCGTTCCGCCTCAACGAACCCGCCCAAATCCCCGGCCCTCACACCCCAACCGGGAATGTCACACAACGCCCTGACCCGGTACAGGGTCCGTAAACCAACCCTGACCGTTTCATCCGTCAACTCATATTTCTTCACTGGTCCTGCTCCTTCCGGTAAGCAGCCAGGGCCGCGTCAAGATCCTTCCGGCAGCCACACTCAGGCCCGTCATCGCAACGCCATGTCACACCCGCCGCATCAGCCAACCTGTCAGCAGCCTCACTCCGGGCCACAACACCATCAAGCACCCACTCCAGCTCATCAACAGCCCGCTCAAACATTCGGGCATCCAAATCCCGATCCCAACCAGGCTCATAACCCATCAACTCCAACAACACAGCCCGCGACACCTCAATGTCAAACACACGACCCACGAAACACCTCCCTTTGCTCACCATTCACAACCTCCACCCGCCCCAACCAAGTCAACGGGGCACACTTCCGAAGTGCCTGACCCAAACCCCCGGCATCCGTGATTGCCTGGAACCGTTCCGTTTCCGTGAGGTGATCCCAAACATCCAGCCGCGAAGCATGCTGAAGCTGATGGCAAGTCCCGGAATCAACCGAAGGGCCACAAAGGGGAATCACACGGGCCGGAAGGATCGTCACTAACCGAACATCCTGCCCGTCAACAACCGTCACGATCGCGTCACGAGTATCAGCCTCAACACCCCAAACATGCGCCAGCTCAATCTTACGATCCGACCGGCCACACACCCGGCAGGAAACCGATCGTTTCTGACAGTTCGCCCGACCCCAATCAAACCGCAACGGAGGTTTCCTCGGGAGCGTCATGCCGCTTCCCGTTCATACTGGTTTGGTTTCTCACCATCCGGCAACTCAAACAAACAACCAGCCGGCCCCGGCTCTCTGCTGGCGGCAGTTCCAACCGTTAGTGAGGAAGCGCAATTCACCCCACCACTACCGCCAACACAAAGCCGAAACACGTTACTTTTACGACCATGAGAAGCAGGATCACCGGACCGGCGGCGCTCCCCCGTTTCCTCAATACAGCCGGACCGAACCAACCCACCCACAACCGCACCAAGCACATTCTTATCGGCCGGAGACAACGAAACCCGAAGATCGTCCCGATGCCAGGTCGAATGGCTCCCCAACCAGCCAAGAATGTCCTGCCGAACCTGATCCGCGATTGTGTGTTTGAACGTTTCGATCACATCGAAGCCTTCATCTGCGGTGCCGGTCGTGCCGCCACGTTCACCGATAGTCATGCTGTTTCCTCTCGTCGCTCGCGGCGACCAGCAGGCCGGTCAGGAACACACCAACCGACGCGCCGATCAACAAACCGATCACTATTCCAATCCAGATCACGAACGCTCTCCTCGTAGAATTGATTGTGCCGCCCCTATCGCGGCCTTCCGACCTGAAATGGTTTGTTTCAAAGCGGTCTCCCGTGACTCCAAAACAAGATGCCTGGACCACAAATCAGGATGTTTCTCCCGAACGATCTGATTCACTCGTGCCGCCCGAATATCAGCGGCAGGAAGACGCTGCCCCTCCTGTAAATACCGGTCCTCCAAAGCGATCAGTTCACCATCAAGCACAGCCTGCATTTCGTCGGCTGAACCACGCACAAACTCACCGGCAGTATTCAAACCGCCCCGCAGGTCAATCGTTACGTTGTAAAGCTCCGACACGGCCCGGTCCAATCGTTGCCGGTCCCGGTTCAGTTCCTCAAGGATCGTGAGTTCCTCAACCCGGTTCACGCAGGCCATCCCCGACCCCCTTCCAAATCCTCTACTTTCACTGACCGGACCCGACGGGATGTTTCACAACACGCACGAATCAGGTCCGCCGCGTCACGATTCACACCATCAAGGTTCTTCAGGAGCTTCGTCAACTCCCGTTTCTGAATCTTGCGTTCCGTTTTGAACAAACGTTCAGTTGCTGCCGGAGTCAACGTGCCCTGGTCGATCAGTTCATTCAGAACCTCATCAAGTTTCTTCAAATCCCAGTCCTCACCAGGGGCAGCGACCGTGACCTTGAACCCATCCACTTCAACCTGACGGAGATTGTCAGCGTCCATACGGCGCGTCAGCTCAAGCCCAAGATCCCGTCGTGCCGTAGCGAGCTGCTGTTCCAAATCGCGCATGCGATGAACCGCCTCAATCAGCACCGCGTTCTCCGCATCAAACGAAACGAGTTCACCTGTGATGGGCACCAATGCCATACCGACCTCATGGTTCGTGTCAGTCATTACGGTTCACTATCTCCGCGAGAACCTTCAGGTCACCAGCCTCAATTTTCGTGATGGCAACCGCCAGACGTTCCGGGTCGGGTTCCTTGCCGCCCCGGTACAGCCACACCCCAATCGCTTGCCGGTCCTCCGGGCTAACATTCATGCGGTCAGATACCGCAACCAAACGATCCAGATCGTACGGTTTCTCAACGAAAGTCATTTCCTCCGCCGGCGTGCCCTCATAGCCGGCCAGGGTCACAATGAACCGCAACGGTGACGCCAACGCTTTCGATGTTGCCCTTGTTTGCGCCATTGAACGAAGTGCGTAGTCGTCACGATTCCGCCACATTTTCTCGTCACGAGTACACATGGCCTCAGCGGACCCAACCACCCGACCGTCCAATGTTCGGGCCTCAACACGGGCCTCCCACCCATTACCGAGCGGCCGCGTCCACACACAAACCGGTGTGACCCCCAACATTGACCCGAGGGTTTGCCAGCCCTCAACCTGCACGTGATCTTTACCTTGAATGTTCGTTGTCAACTTGCGGCTTTTCAGCACGTCCGCTAAAGCATCGGCAGTACGTGTCGCCTCCGCAAGCACCCTCACCGGATCTGAGGTGCGAAACAGGGTTGCGGACGTGTCCTCAACCAACTCAAGGTCCGTGCCGAGTTCCACAACCTCAGCATCAACAACTTCACTCATGCGAACCGCCACAGGAGAGTGCCCTGATCAGTTTGAGACTGAACCCGGCCCTGCCCGTATAACACCAGGATTATCTCCATCACATCCGACACGGGAACACCAGCATTGAACGCCAGCTCATTCACGGACTGCTCCCCGTCCTTCAAGGCTTCCAGCACCTTGTCGTGGCTGCTCACTGCGTTTCCTTCACCGCATACTCCGAAACACGGGCCTCCAACATTTCAACCAACATGCAAAGACGGGCTGCTTCGGATTGAAATTCCAATGGCAGGTCAGCTTTCGCCGCGAACTTTCCGGCATCACGCAACAAGCCGCGAGTGTCTTCCAACGCCCCAACGGACGCTTCCGCATAATCTGCTTTACTGGTTTTCACTGGCATGGATTGGTTCCTTGCTGGTCAGAGGGCCGGACGCTGATACGTCGCGGCTCTCGCTCTTTTCAGGATCCGCCCCGGTCACCGAGTAGATGGCGAACCGGTTGCGGGTGTGGCGGATGAAGCTCTCGCCCATGAAGTCAGCGACGCACTCCCGGTAGTCGTCACCGAGCAGCCGGTACTCGTCGGCGGGTAGGTGACGGTCGGGACGGGCCGGTGACGGGGCGGTGTGGAACTGCCGGACTTGCCGGGTGATCCACCAGACCAGGGCAATCGCACAAACGATCAACAGAGCGGTCGCCATTAGAGCGCCGCCAACTGGCCCGACTTGCGGCCCTTGTTGTAGGTGGTCACGATGATCTCCGCGACAGCCCGCCGCAAGCTGATCGGCTTGATGTCAACCAAGCCCCGAGCGTTACCAACCAACCCCGACGCGCCACCCTTGTACTTCGAGAGCTTCTTCGCGAGCGCCGCATGGTCAAGTTCGCCGTTGTAAGACGCAACCACCTGCGACAGCCCGCCGAGCAGACCGGCCTCCGCAGCAGATGCCCGTGTTCCCCACGCCTCCGTGGTGACTCGAAGCGTGTCCTCCAGCAGCACCGGGTCGCGTTCACACAACTTCATGATCTGCCCGACACAGGCGATCTGGCCGTCCCGCGAGCCGCCATCGCCAACATTCCAACCGAAGCTCTCGGCGATCTCCTTCGTTTTCAGGGCAACCTGATCGCCCGCGACCAGTCCCGCCCGGTACTTGTCGAACGGAGTGACCGCCCGCGAGTCATTCGCCGCGAGGAATTTCCGAGCCTCTTCGTCCCGCGTCAAGCCCCGGTACACATGGCACAGAACCTTCGTGTCACCGAGGCCCAGGTCCATTGCCGCCCGGACCCGGTGTTGACCGTCGATCACATACGCCTTGTTCGGTTCACCCGGCCGGATTGAAACCGTGACCGCGCCAACATCCTCCAGGTTCCAATGCTCGGTCAGGTGTTTGACGCGGGCCTTGATGATTTCCCGCTGGTATTCGGGATCGAGAACCAGCGACCGGAACGGCAGGTGGTCCGTCGAGAACTTCCGCTTCATCGGATATCCTCCAGTTGTCGTTTGAGTTGCCGGATGGATCGGGTGGCCTCGTCAAAGACCCCGATCCATCCGCGTATCTCTTCATCGGTGGCGAGCGCGGTCGCCTCGGCGACCTTCAAGTAGGGGAAGCCGCTGGTGATTCCGGCGGCGGTGCCGACTGCTTTCTCCATGCGGAGCTTGTTTTTCTCGGCGATCTGCCGGTGACGCTCGGAGTGGATCTCGAAGTCCACCGGGGCGTCCGCGTCGAGGGGGCGACCAGTTTTGGTGCTGCGCCCTGTGGTTTCTTCGTATGCGCGGGAGACGGTGATTTTCCCGGCCTTGACCTCTTCGTGGAGGTCGGGGCGATCCTGGGCAATTCGCTGTGCCCGCTTGACGCTGGACCCGGAGACACCGAACTTCTCGCCCGCGATGGCGGTGGCCTCGTGGTCGTGGCGGGACTCCGACAACTTTCCGGTCACTTGGTCGGAAGGTTCATCAAGGTCTGAGCGGCGACCCTGCCGCTCCTTGGCCCGGTCGCGTTCGTAATCGAGCAGGGCAAGGGCCGCCGCCGCCCGCTGGCCCGTAGTCAGATGACGACGCTCCAGGTTCAGCGAGATCACATACCCGGCAGGGTCGTCACCCTCATACAGTTCGTACTTCGGCTGGATCGCCAACTCGTCGCAGACCTTCTGCCGGTGACGACCGTCGAGGATCTGGTCCTCGAACAAGATGATCGGGAGCTGCTGCCCCTTCTCGCGGATGCTGCCCCGGAGAGCGGCGTAGTCCTCGTCACCCGTCGGCGGGGGCAATTTCGCCCGCGGGGGGGGCTTCACGCCGCCACCTCGTCCTCGCCGGGCCAGATGTCCGTGGGCTTGCAACCGAAGAACTCCGCGATCTTCAACGCGCTCTCAGGGCGGGGAATGGACACGCCCCGCTCGGCGTTCAAGAGAACCTGCGGATCGATGTCGAGCTTGTCGGCCATCTGCTTCGCGCTGAGGCCCTTGTTGATCCGCTCGGCTCGGAGGTTGACGTTAGGCATGGGCCATCGCCTGCCTTTCGAGCGGCCAGATTTCC